>OMJI01000001.1 GCA_900299315.1 Verrucomicrobiota bacterium
CAAGCCCAGCGCATCAGTCCCGGCCTGGAATGGACGCCCAACCAGCCGGGCTGGTGCTTCCTGAATGTGAGCGAGGGTGTGGGTTATCTCTGGCTGGGGTCGCAGTTGCTCGACTTGCATCCCGGCTCCGTCATCATCACCCCGAGCGGCCCGGCGTGCCGGCTGCGGGCCAGTCAGCTCGGCGAATTGAAACTCCATTTTTTCCGCGTCCTGCCGGAGATGGTGCCCGGCGTTGTCAGCCCCGCCGAGCGGCAACAACTCGAGTCCCTCGCGAAGGCCGCGCAGCCGCAACCGCGCCTCTATGCACCCGACCACGCGATCTCCCGGCAGTTCGCGGCGTTGCTGGGTTCCGCGGCGGTGGGCGACACGTTGCTGACGCGGTGCCAGATGCTCCAACTGCTCGGGCAGGTGCTCACCGAGACGGCACCGCTGCCGGCACCGCGCGAGTCGCGGGTCGTCACGGCGCGCGACCGGTTTGAGCGCGTCGTGATGCGGATGCCCGAGGCGGAGTTGCGCCACGAATCACCGGCCACGCTGGCGAAGTTATGCGGTTGCAGTGTGCGGCATTTCAGCCGCCTGTTCCGCGCGCACTTCGGTCATTCCTTCGTGCCGAAGAAGACGGAATTGAAATTGAGCAAGGCCCGGCAGTTATTGCTGGAGACCGACGCCAAGGTGATCGATGTGGCGATGGATAGCGGCTTCCAGCACGTCGGCATGTTCACCGCGCTGTTCAAGAAACAGTTTGGAATGACGCCGTCGCGCTACCGGCAACGGCAGCGCGCGTCGAAAGCCGGTTAGTAAGCTTTACCGGCCAACACCTGCCCGCCGGCCTGCCGCAATGCGTGATGGATCGCGCGCAGCAACCCAGTCGCGGGTGTGCGATAGATGATCTCCATCTCGTACCGGGCACCGTCCCAGCGCACGCGCAAGACGCCGGGCAGTTGCTGGATTTCTTCCACGGCGCGCGGCGTGTACTCCGCCGCCTGACTGGCGCCGACCTTGAGTTTCAACATCCCCACCGAACTCGATTCATTCATGATGCCGCCACCGTGCACCCATGACTTCACAGTCACGTGACAACCCGGCATCAACTGCGTAACTACCGGCATACCTTCCCCGGCCGCAGTGGCGCGACCGGCTGGAGAATTTTGCGACGATCCGGCGTCAGGCGTGCCAGCAACGCCTCGGAGTATTCGTAACCGTACCGGGTCGAACCCCAGAGTGGACCGTACCGGTAGATGGTCACGCGGCGTTCCCCGACCGGGTTTGTGCGACTGCTGCCGCCGTGAATGATGCCGTCCACGAACAGCACCGCATCGCCGGCCTTGAGATGCACTTCGATTGCGCCGTCGAGCGTGTCCATCCGGTCACCACGACCGTAATCACCGATCTTCGGATGCGGGAAGTTGGATTTGTGACTACCGGGCACGACCATCGTCGGTCCGTCACCGGGACCAATATCATTCAAAGCGAGGATGATGTTCACCTGCCCGCACCGGAACAAACCGTCCTTGTACCGGTACGCCCCGCGCATCGCGCCTTGAAAACCGCCGGAGTGCGCCGGGTGATGTCCGCCGGCGGAACGTTTCGAGGCGATGCACTCGTCGATGAACAAGCCTTCGACGTACGACTGTTGCTCGCCTGCGTACCGGCGCACGTATTGAATCCAGCTCGGATGATCGATCAATTGCTCAAACGGCTCTCCCGCCTCGACGCAGTTGTGGAGCTCGTAACCGGTGGCGTCCGTGTAATCGCGGCGCTGGGCGTTGCCCCACCATTCGCCGGGTTTCAATGCGGGAAAATTGTCGAACGCGCGGTTGAGACTCGCGAGCAGCGCGGGTTCGACCGCCTTTTCCAGAATCAAATAGCCGCGCAGGTCGAACAGGAAATCATCGAGTGCTGTAGGTTGCCGGGGTGTTGTCATGGTCGAGAGCGTAGCGCACAAGCCGTCCGCCCGCTTCCCGCAAAACACTCACATTACTCCCGCATCCTAAGGTGGCCTCGCCAGCCCGGTAAGCTGACTAGGCGCGTTTCTCGGTTTCCTCGAGGGGGATGAACAGCAACGTCACCATGCCGGGGATTGTGCAGATGCAGACGCCGATGAAGAACCAGAAGTAGCCCAGCGTGCTTTGCAGGATGCCGCTGAGGATGCCGGCCAGCACGATCGTCAGGAAGCCCAACCCGGTCGCGATGGCAAAATGGCTCGTGCGGAAGTGGCCGTGTTGCGCGACATACATCAGATAGACGCAGTACCCGGCAAACCCGAACCCGTAGCCGAATTGATCCACAAACGCCACGCCGTACATCGTCCACGCCGGCGGGTGCGCCGCGGCGGCCCAGACGTAAAGCAGGTTCGGCGCGTGCATGCAAATCGCCAGCGGCCAGAAACATTTCCGCAACCCATACCGGCCCACGACCGCGCCGCCGGCAATGCCGCCGAGGATGATGCCGACGATGCCGGCCACGCCGTTGATCACGCCGACCTCCGCTACCGACAACCCCATCCCACCCGCCGCCGGCGTGTCGCGCATGAACAGCGGCGACATCAGCGTCACCATCGCCTCGCCGAACCGGTAGAAAAACATGAACGCCAGCACCGCGCCAAATCGCGGTTGCCGGGTGAACGACACAAACGCCTCCGCCATCATCGTCCCGCGCAAACTCGCACGCGTCACCAGCACCAACGGCACAAACGCCGCCGCACTCGCCGCGAGCCACCAGAGATTCGTTGTGATCGCGGCCGGCTCCTGGCGCCAGATCGCCAGCGTCTCACCGGCCCCGAGCGCGTGCCAGATCCCGTGGCCGGTCAGGCGCAGTCCGCCCGACAAAATTCCGTACACGCAGACGCCGATCAACACCACCAGCCCGGTTCGCAGCACGTTGCCGCGATTCTCGCGCGCCGACACCGTTGCCGCCGGCACATCGCCGACCGGGCGCGGCACGAAGATGCGCGCGTACACCGCGCCCGCGCCGTACAACATCGCCACGATCGCCAACACCGCCGTCCAACTCGCCGCCAGCCCGACTCCTTGTTTCTGCAGCACCCCGGCCAGGAACACCAAGCCGCCCGTACAGAGCAACCGGCCCGTGCGGAAACACGTCGTCTGCACGCCGACGAACCACGCTTGTTGCGGTTTCGTCAGCGCGACCAGATACAAGCCGTCGAGCGCGATGTCGTGCGTCGCTGACACCACGCCCATCACAAACAGGATCGCCAGCGTGACCGGGAAGAATCCCGGCAAGTGCAACGCCGCCGCCAACCCGGCCAGTGCCGCGACAAGGATGGCTTGCGCCGCGAGCACCCATTTGCGGCGCGTGAAGTTCAAGTCCACGACCGGCGCCCAGAACAGTTTCAGCATCCACGGCAACCCGAGCAGGCTGATCCAGAGCGCGATCTGCGCGTTGGAAACGCCGAGATCCTTGTAGACGAGCGTCATCACCTCGCGCACCAGCGTGGCCGGTATCGCCTGCATCACATACAACACCGGCACGAACAGCCACGGGCGGATGACGGGCGTGTCTGCTTTCAATTACCGGTCTCCAAATTGTAGTCCTCACCGCGTAACCGGCGTGTCTCGCGGCAAACCAAAACAGTTCGCAGTCTCACGCGATTGCTCCCGGGACAGAGCAGCCGAGATGGCGGCCAAGGAAATCGGCAATCCGCTGGAAGTTGACCGGCGCGGTAAAGCAAGGGCCACCATGGCCGGCGGCTTCCTCGATCCATAACGTGCTCTCCACACCCGCGTTCGTCAGCGCCGCATGCAGCTCTTGGCTTTGATGGAGCGGGACAACCTCATCCTTCGCCCCGTGCAGGATGAGAAACGGCGCGCTGCGGCGGTCCACTGAGTAAACCGGACTCGCCAGCCGCGCGCTTTCGCGGTGTTGCGATACCGGACCACCCAACAGCCGGTAGATCCCGGAGTCCGGCGACTCCATGGGCGGATACTCCGGGCCGCCCCAGAGAAGGAAATTCGCCGGTCCAAAAAAATCGACCACGCACTGCACCTCGCTCGATTGGTCGAGATGTTCCCCCACGTCATACTCACGCCTCTCTCCGGTCGTACCCAGCAACGCGGCCAGATGTCCCCCGGCCGATTCACCCCAGACGCCGATGCGCTGCGGATCAATTCCATAGTCAGCGGCATGAGCGCGCAACCAACGGATGGCGGCTTTGCAGTCTTCGAGTTGGGCGGGAAAGTGCGCCTGGTGACTTAACCGATAACCAACGCTGGCGACCGCATACCCGTGCGCGACTAAGACTTGGGCCGGACATTCCTCCTTGCTGCCGGCCCACCAAGCCCCGCCGTGAAGCCAGACGACCAGCGGCCGCGCCGGGTTGCGGTCGTCCGGTAGATAAAGATCCAGCTGCTGTCGGTCACAACCTTTCGCGACGTATCCAAGATTGCGAAATGTCACCATTGTATCATCCACGAAATCCATCTTCCCGCACCTTGCGTGAAAATTGCCGGTCAGCGTCTGAGTTCAATTGTCTGCTCCTTGCCGCGGAATCGGCGTTTCACCTGGACGCTCTTCCAATGCGCCGGCAACCATTCACATTCGCGGTTCGCGTCGTCGAAATGGCCATAGGTCTGACTCATGGTGAAACCTTGAGGGGCGGCGGCAGCGGGTTCAAGAAAAACTCTGTCGGCGATTCAAGGCGACCAACCGCCCTTGCATCCCAAGGCGGCAATCGATAGAAAGTGCCCGGAAAGGTTGCTGCGCCGCTCGCTTCGAACGTGAAAACGCGGACGAGTTTAGGTTGTGCCGTCTTGTTCCTGCTGCCGTTCTGCGCGGTGGGAGTTGTGACGGCCGGGCTCGCCATCCGGGAGGCGCTGCGCGGGAACGCCAAGCAGGCTGGGTTTCTGGCGGTGTTCGCGGTTGCGTTTGGCGGGATGGGTTTTGGTCTGCTGGGGGCGGCTATTGCCGGCTCGAAACGAGCGCAACAAACCGACTCGCTGAAGTTGCAATTCCCGGCCGAACCGTGGCGCTGGCGGGAAGACTGGGCTACCGGCCAGATTCGCTCCGCGCCTTATCAAGGCGCGCTGTTCTTGGGATTCTTCGCCCTCGTCTGGAACGCCGTCTCGTGGCCGGTCGTCTTCGTCTTGGAAAAGGAATGGCAGAAAGGCAATCACGCCGTGCTCCTCGCGCTGCTCTTTCCGTTGATCGGCATCGGCTTGATCATCGCCGCGGCGCGGGCGTTCGTGCAGTGGCGGAAGTTTGGCGTTTCCGTCCTGGAACTCACCACGACCCCGGCCGCGGTCGGCGGTCAACTCGTCGGCATTTTGCGGACGCGCGCCCCGCTCGCGGCGCGGGACGGACTGCAACTCCGGTTGAGCTGCGTGAATCGCGTGACCACCGGCAGCGGCAAGAACCGCAGCACGTCGGAACACATTCGCTGGCAGGAAGAGCAGCACATCCTCAAGGATCGCGACGCGCCGTTGTTCTTCCGCCTCCCGGCTGACGCGGAACCGAGCAGCCCGGAGTCGTCCGACAACTGCATCGTCTGGCGGCTCGAAGCGAAAGCGGCGGTGCCGGGCGTGGATTACCACGCGACGTTCGACGTGCCGGTATTTCGCGTCACCGGCTCCCCGGCCCCGCAAGCCGACACCGCGGCGTCGTTCCGCCTCGAACCAAAGGTGTACGAGCCGCCCCGGGATTCCCGGATCACGTTCGACCGCTACGCGACCGGCGGGCCGACGTTCCACTTTCCCGCCGCTCGCAACCCGGGCGCGGCCGTCAGCCTGACCGCGTTCACGTTGCTGTGGACGGGCGCGATCGGGCTGCAATTGCATTTCAAGGCGCCGCTCGTGTTTCCAATTGTCACCGGGCTGTTCGATCTGCTGTTCGTGGTGATTCTGGCGCAACTGTGGTTCGCGAGCGCGCGCGTTGTCGTGACGCAGGCTGGCGTCACGGTCACCAAGCGGCTCCTCGGCTGGGAACGAACGCGCACCATCGCCAAAGCCGATCTCGCCGAGATCAAACTTTACATCGGCATGCAGTCCGGCAACACGCCGTACTACGACATCCGCCTCCGCCTCGCCAACGGCCGCGTCGTCACCGCCGCCGGCAGCATCCGCGACAAACGTCACGCCGAATGGATCGTGGACCAGATGTGCGATTGCCTTACCGGCCGCGCCTGACGCGGGCGGGGGTCTGGCCGGTTTGTTGGCGGAAGACGCGGCAGAAGTAGCTGTAGTCCCGGAACCCGATGCTCTGGCTGATTTCCTTGGCGGGGCGGCCTGTGGAAATCAACAAGTCACGCGCCCGGTCGAGCCGCAACTGCATCAGGTACGTCCACGGACTCTGGCCGGTCTGTTCGCGGAAGACGCGCGAGAAATGGTACGGCGACAAACCGGCGTGGGCGGCGATCTGCTCCACCGCAAGCAACGGGTCGGCGAAGTGCTGCTGGATGAACTGCGTCGCCTTCTCGACCGGGGTCGCCTCGTGCGCGTCGCCCCGGTAGAGGTCCATGAGCAGTTGGTAAAGCCGACCGGAGAGCGTGAACCGGTCGAGCGGCTTACCGGCCGTCGCCTCCGCGAACGTGCGGCGGAGAAGTTCCGGCACCGGGCCCGCGAAGATGTGCCCCTTCTGCGCCAGCAACTGCTCGACGTGCCACCGCGCCATGTCGCCCACGAAGAGCACGTAGTAAAACTCCCACGTCGCGCCCGCCGCCAGCCGGTACTCCGTCGGCGACGGCGAGTTCACCAGGAACGCCTGCCCGGCGGTGAGCGTGTATTCCCGGTCCGACCGGAACCGGCCCTCGCCGCTGACGGTCCACTGCAACAGCGAGAACTTCTCACGCTGTCGGTTGTCGAAGGCATACCGGGCCGCGTCGGTCTCGTAGCCGTAGCCGATGGAGACGATTTCGCAGCGGTGGGCGGCGAAGCCTTTGTGGGACGAGAGGCGAAAGTCGCGGGATTGTTTCACCGCACGAATCTACCATGACTGCGCAGCTTTCTACCATCCTTCTCGTTTGCTGGCGCGGATAACCGTCCTAAGATGCGGCACGAATTTCACACGAAAGGAACTTCGCCATGCCCATCAAGATCGCCTTCATCGGAGCCGGTAGCGTCGGGTTCACCCGCCGGCTGACGCTCGACGTGCTCACCGTGCCGGAGTTGCAGGACACGCACTTCGCGTTTCACGACATCAACCCGCGGAACCTCGACATGGTGGCGCAGCTTTGCGCGAAGGACATCCGGGAGAACAAGCTGCCGGCCAAGCTCACCAGCCATCGCGACCGGCGCGCGGCGGTGGCGGATGCGGATTACGTGATCAACTGCACCCGCATCGGCGGATTGGAGGCGTTCGCGACGGACATCGACATCCCGTTGAAGTACGGCATCGACCAGTGCGTCGGCGACACGCTCTGCGCCGGTGGCATCATGTACGGCCAGCGGAACATTCCGCAGATCCTGAATTTCGTCCGCGACATGAAGGCGGTCAGCAAGCCGGAGGTGCTCTTCCTGAATTACGCCAACCCGATGGCGATGAACACGTGGGCGGCGCTGGATGCGTTCGACCGGGGCGAAGGCGTGAACACGGTCGGCCTTTGCCACGGCGTCGAGGGCGGCTGGTGGCAGATCGACAACGCGCTCGCGGTGCTCCACGGGCACGACAAGGAGAAGCAGGATTACCGGCAGCGGACGCAGATCATCTGCGCCGGCATCAATCACCAGACGTGGTACGTGAAGGTGCTCTACAAAGGCCGGGAGGTCGGTGGTGAGGAATTGCTCAAGGCGTTTGAGAACCATCCGGCGCTACGGAAGAGCGAGAAGGTCCGCATCGACGTGCTGCGCCGGTTTGGCTTCTACAGCACGGAATCCAACGGACACCTCAGCGAATACGTGCCGTGGTACCGGAAGCGGCCGGGCGAGATCAAGAACTGGATCGATCTGTCCTGCTGGATCAACGGCGAGACCGGCGGCTACCTGCGCGTCTGCACCGAGGGCCGGAACTGGTTCGAGACCGACTTCCCGAAATGGCTCTCCGAGGCCGGCAAGCCGATCAAGAAGGAAGAACGCAGCCACGAACACGGCAGCTACATCATTGAAGCCATCGAGACCGGGCGTCCCTACCGGGGTCATTTCAACGTCCGCAACCACGGCTGCATCACGAACCTGCCGGCGGACTGCATCATCGAAGCCCCCGGCTTCGTGGACCAATTCGGCATCCACATGACGCCGGTCGGCGACCTGCCGCTCGCTTGCGCCGCGACCTGCAACGCGAGCATCGCCGTCCAACGCCTGAGCAAGGAAGCCGCCGTCACCGGCAACGTCACGCTGCTCAAACAAGCGATGCTCCACGACCCGTTGGTCGCCGCCGTCTGCAACCCGGAAGAAATCTGGCAGATGACCGACGAGATGCTCGTCGCCCAGGCGCAATGGCTGCCGAACTATCGGCGCGCCATCGCCGCCGCGAAGAAGCGTTTGGCGACGTGCGACCGGGTCAAGCTCCGCACCGGCTGGAAAGGCGCCGCCCGGCTCAAGACCAAGACGGTCGCCGAACTCCGTCGCGACAAGGAAGCCAGCGTCCTCGCCGCCGACAAAGCCGCCGCCAAACGCGCCAAGGCCGCCGCCGACGCAGGCGCTGGCGATGCCGTATCGGACTTGGCGACGGCGCATTTCTTTCAACAGGGTCAGCACCAAACGCGCGCCGCTGGCGCCGACGGGGTGCCCTAACGCGATGGCGCCGCCGTTGACGTTGAGGGTGTCGCGGTTGATGGCGAGACCAAATTCCCTCTGTAACACCAACTCGACGGCGAGCACCTGCACGGCGAATGCCTCG
>OMJI01000002.1 GCA_900299315.1 Verrucomicrobiota bacterium
CACCCCGCGCCGCTGTGCGCGACTGCCACCAATACAGCACCAAGCCGATCCCGACGCCGACGAGCAGAGCCAGAATCACCGTGATTGCCGGGTTCATTTCAATGTCCTTTGATGGTTTGTTTTTCTGTGATGATGTAATCCAGCCGCACATCATGCGCCGCGGCCGGCACGACTTCGACTACCTGAAATTCATACGCCAAACCGATCTTCACGCCCGACGCACCAGTCAGGAGCCGATCGAAATACCCCTTCCCATGCCCCACACGTCCGCCGCGCCGGTCGAAGGCAACCCCTGGCACCAACCACACGTCTGGCTCGGCTGCCGGCAACACCTCCCGGGGTTCGAGGATTCCCCAATGCCCGGGCTGCAGGTCGGCATCGAAATCATCGATCATCGCCGTGACATACCGGCCTTGGACAAACGCCGGTACGCAGACTTCCCGTCCCCTCGCCAGCAACTGCCGGATCAACCCGTGCGTTTCGACCTCCGTGCCAGTGGAGACGTAAACGCAGAACGTCTCCGCGTTGTCGATAGCCGACACTAGCGCCAACCGCTCCCAGATCGCCGCGCTAGCCGACCGGACCTCCGCTGTCGACAACGCCGCCCGCCGCACGAGCATCTGTTTTCTCAATGCGGCTTTTTGCTCAAGAGCTGTTTCCATTTCTCCATCCGCTCCCGGACGCGAACTTCAAATCCCTGGTCAGTCGGGGTGTAATACGTCCGCTTCTCCGGCAGGTAATCTTGGTCAACCACGTGACCCTCAAAATCGTGCGCGTACTTGTAGCCCTTGTGCCCCAACCGCTCCGCGCCCTTGTAATGCGTGTCCTTCAAATGCGCCGGCACCTCCAAGGTCCGGCCGCTCTCGACGTCCCCTTTCGCCGCGCCGATGGCTGTGGTCACGGAATTCGATTTCGGTGCCGTCGCGCAATACACCGTTGCCTCCGCCAGGACCAGCTCGCCCTCCGGCCAACCGATGAATTCCACCGCGTGATGTGCCGCCACCGCCACCACCAATGCCTGCGGATCCGCCAAGCCGACATCTTCCGCCGCCAGAATCACAATCCGGCGGGCGATGAACCGAGGATCCTCCCCCGCTACGATCATCTTCGCCAGCCAGTACAATGCCGCGTCCGGATCGCTGCCGCGCATGGATTTGATGAAGGCCGAGATCGTGTCGTAATGCTCGTCTTCATCGGCATCGTACACCACAGCCTTCTTCTGGATGGATTCCTCGGCCACAGCCTTCGTCACACAACGCGACTCGGTGGTCAGCACGCCAATTTCGAGGGAGTTCAACGCCTTGCGCGCGTCGCCATCACAGGCTGTCGCCAGAAACGCGAGCGCTTCGTCTGTCGCGGTGGCGTCCAACTCCTTCAATCCGCGCCGGAGCAACGTCTCGATATCTGCCGGCGCCAGCGGCTTGAGTTGAAAGACTTGGGAGCGGGAGACGAGCGGTGAGTTGACGTAGAAGAACGGGTTGTGCGTGGTCGCCCCGATGAGCCGTACCGTACCGGACTCCACATCCGGCAGGAGGATGTCCTGCTGGGCTTTGTTGAAGCGGTGGATTTCGTCGATGAAGAGAATCGTCTTCTGGCCGCTCACCGCGAGCCGGTTGGCCGCAATCGCGATCACGCGCCGAATGTCGGCCACGTTGGATTCGACACCGCTCAATCGCTCGAACTTGCACTTGGTCGCGTTGGCGATGACTTGGGCGAGCGAGGTTTTACCGGTGCCGGGCGGGCCGTAGAGGATGATGGAACTGATTCGGTCGGCCTTGATCGCGCGCCAGAGGAGTTTGCCTTTGCCGAGGATGTGTTGCTGGCCGACGAATTCCTCCAAGGTCCGGGGCCGCAACCGGGTCGCCAGCGGCGCCGCCCGCGGGTCGGGCGTCTTGTCCGCCGCGACGGGCGGTTGCTGTTCCAAATTTGAAAAGAGGTTGTCGGCCATGACCGCGTTTCCACGATGTTGACCGGGGTGAAAAGAAATACCCCGCCGTAATGCCGTGAGAATGCAATCTTGTGACCCCCTCAAATAAGGGGGTGCTCTGCCGACGACTTCCGGCTTCCTGAGAAGGCATGCCGTCCACCGCCGAACCCGAGCTCCGTCACTGACGGTATTGGCTCAAAGAATCCGCATCCAACACGAACATGGCAGGGTATTTCGAAACTCGAAGTTTCCAAAGAACGCGCGCCCAACGACAGATTTCATAACAACTTTTGATTTCGAATTCAATGTCAAACCCTGCACTCCGGTCAACTTTCCCGAATCTCGCACGCCAACTCCTGCTGCAACGCCCGCTTCAACTGGTCGTGCGCCGCATTCACTTCGTTGTCCGTCAGCGTCCGGTCGGGGGCCCGGTACGTCAGCGAGTATGCCACTGACTTCTTGCCCGCCGGTATCGTGCCACCACGGAAAATATCAAACAAATCCACCTGCTCCAAGTTCTTATTCCGGTGCTTCCCCATCGCCGCCATCACATCGCCGTGCGCCACGCGCTCCTCGACCACCATCGCCACGTCCCGCACCACGGCCGGGTGCTTTGGCAATTCCCGGTACTGCTTCTCCGCGCGCACGACGGACAACACCGGCTCCAGCGCCAACTCCGCCACCGCCACCGCATCGCGCAGATCCAGCTTCTTGGCCTCGAACGGCGAGATCAGCTTCACCTCCGCCGCCAAACCAAGTTCTTCAAGAGCACCCTTCAAATCAAAGTAATCCACCTTCTCCGTCCGCTCCCAATCACCGGTCGTCCGCCGCCCCGTCGCGGCCAACGCCAGGTGCAGCGACTCTTTCCCATCCGCCGCGAACACCCGTCCGATCTCAAACAACTTCACGTCGAATTGATGCCGTGAAACATTCGTCCGCAAATTCTGCAACAAGCCCGGCAGCAAACTCGAGCGCAACGCCGTCATCTCGGCGTTCAGCGGATTCTGCAGTTTCGCGTCACCGGCTCCGACCATCGTCTGGTTCACCGCCTCGTGGAAACCGAGCGCCGTCAGTTTCCGCCGCAACTCCAGCAACGCATCCCACCGGGCGTCAAACACCGACACCGCCGGAATCGCCGCCTGCATCTGGGCCGGGATCTTTTCCACGCCGTAAATCCGGCAGACTTCCTCGATCAAATCCGCTTCGCGTTCCAAATCCACCCGGAACGTTGGCACTTCCACTTCCAGCCCACCGGCTTCATCCTGCACAATTGCCAAACCCAACCCCGCAAAAACCTGTTTCACCGTCGCCGCCGGCACTTCCACGCCCAGCAGCCGGTTGATCTGCGCATACCGACAAGCCACGCGCCGCTTCGCCACCGGCTTCGCGCACACATCCACCACCGGCCCGACTTGCCCACCGGCCACCTGCTGGATCAACTGCGCCGCCCGGTCGCTCGCCCAAAGTAAACCGCCGATATCCGCCCCGCGCTCAAACCGATAGCTCGAGTCACTGGCCAGCCCGGTCTTCTTCGAAGTCTTGCGAATGCTACCCGGCAGGAACCACGCGCTCTCCAGCAACACGTCCACCGTGGCGTCGTTGATCTCCGAATCCTTCCCGCCCATCACACCGGCCAAAGCGACCGCGCGTTCCCCGTCGGCAATCACCAGCATGTCGTCCGACAATTCGTGGGCGCTCCCGTCGATCGCGAGGAATTTCTCACCCGCCCGTGCATGGCGGACGATGATCTTCCCGCCCTTCAACAGCCGGTAGTCAAAAGCATGCAGCGGATGCCCGCACTCCAACAGCACATAGTTCGTCACGTCCACCACGTTGTTGATGGAACGCAACCCGACTTTTTCCAGCGCCGACTTCAACCAAGCCGGTGAAGGCCCAATCTTCACCCCGGTAATCATCCGCGCCGTGTACCGCGGGCAAAGATCCGGCGCGTCGACCGTAAGTTCGTAGTGGCGCGATTCATCGCGCCCCCCCGACGCGCCATGAATGGCGCTACTACCAACCTCCGGCAACTTCAGCGTGTTCCCCGTCAGCGCCGCGATCTCCCGCGCAATCCCGATCACGCTCAACCAATCCGGTCGGTTCGGCGTGACCTCGATATCAAACAGCGTGTCGCCCGGCCCGACGTACTCCGCAAACTTCTTCCCCACCGGCGCGTCGTCCGGCAGGATCAGCAAACCGTCTTCACCCTTCGGCAGCCCCAACTCCTCCGCCGAACACATCATCCCCTGCGACAATTCACCGCGCAGCTTCGACTCCTTGATCGTGAACCCCGCCGCCATCTGCGCTCCCGGCAACGCGAGCGGCACCTTGTCGCCGACTTTGTAATTCTTTGCCCCGCAAACGATCTGCCGCTCCATCGAACCATCGTTGACTTTGCAGACCGAGAGCTTGTCCGCGTTCGGATGTTTCACCGAAGACAAAATCTGCGCCACCACCACCTGCGCCGGTATCTTCCCGCCGAGCGAAACCACATCCTCGACCTCGATGCCGGCAAAGGTCAACTTCTCGGCCAGCTCATGGGGCGACCACGAGAAATCAACGTACTGCTTGAGCCAGTTGTAGGTGAATTTCATCGGTCAGAATTGCTCCAGAAACCGCACGTCGTTCTCCGTGAATAGCCGGATGTCAGTGATGCCGTATTGGATCATCGCGAGGCGTTCGATACCGAAGCCGAAGGCCCAGCCGGTGTACGCATCGTCGGGGTAGCCGACCGACTTGAAGACGTTCGGGTCCACCATGCCGCAGCCGGCAATCTCGATCCATTCTTTGCCGCGCGCGCGGAAGTGCGGCGTGCTGAGGTCGATCTCGAAGCTAGGCTCTGTGTACGGGAAAAAATGCGGACGGAACCTAACCTTGGTGTCCGGGTCGAGCAACTGCTTGAAGAAAAACTCTACCGTGCCTTTCAAGTCGGCGACGGTCACGTTCTTGTCCACGTACAAGCCTTCGATCTGATGGAACGTCGGGCTGTGGGTGGCGTCAGGATTATCCCGGCGGAATACCCGCCCGGGGGCGACGATGCGGATCGGCGGTTTCTGCTTCAGCATCGTGCGGATCTGCACCGGTGAGGTATGCGTCCGCAACAGATACCGGCCCCGCTCGCCCTTGGGCAAATCGACGTACAACGTATCCTGAATGTCACGCGCCGGGTGGTTGGCCGGGGTGTTCAACGCGTCGAAACAGTGCCACTCGTCCTCGATCTCCGGGCCGTCCTCCACCGCAAACCCCATCCGCCGAAAAATCTTCACCGTCTCGTCAAAGATCTGTGTGAGCGGGTGGAGATGACCGAGTGGATGCCGCCGTCCCGGTAGAGTCGTGTCAATCGCTGGCCCACTCGCCGCGGCTTTGGCTTCCAGCTCCTCGCGCTTGGCGGTGAACGCAGCCGTCAGCGCATTCTTCACTTCGTTGGCAAGGCGACCGATGACCGGCTTCTGTTCCTTC
>OMJI01000003.1 GCA_900299315.1 Verrucomicrobiota bacterium
CGTTGTCGACACGCGGGGTTTTGCGGGGCGGTTTGCCGATGTCGTCGGTGTACCACTTTCCGGACCTGAAGAATTGGCAGACCGTCCGGCTCAGGTAGTAATGGCCGTCCGGTGTCTTGCGTAGCTCGTAGTCTTCAACGCCCGGCTGGGCGTCAGGTGAAGACGGAAGGTCAAAGACTTCGTCAGAGTCGGTATCATACCGGACTCCGTTGCGGATGATAATCATCGCCGGGCCCCTATTGATTCACGGCCTTCGGCATCGGCACGACTTTGTCGCTCTCGGCTTCGCCCGGGCGCAACGCGAAGAACCTTTCCGCGTCGGCCTTGGTCACGAGTGCCTTATAGTGCCGGTGAATCATGTCGGCAGAGTTTCCAAGCTGATACGCCACGCGCACGGCGTCACCGGTTGCCGCCAACGAGTAAGAAGCGCATGAATGCCGCAAGCCGTTGTCCGGCCATGCTTCAAGCCCGGCCTTCTTGGCGAGCGCGGCCAATCGAGTGTAGAGCGTGCGGTTACCTTCAAACGGAATTATCAAGCCGCTCAGCTTGGCGCACGATGGCAACCACGCGGCCAACGTGTCGTTGATATCGACAACGCGGCGGCTTCGCTTCTTTGCCACGTGTGAACCGATGATGATGCTGCGCTCAGCGAGCTTGACGTCCTTCCAATCAAGCCGCGCGATTTCCGCAGACCGCAAGCCAGCGAACAAGCCGATGGCAATGTAGGCCAGCAAGTCAAACTCCTCAGCAAACTCCAAGAGCTTGGCGGCTTGCGGCACGGTGAAGATTGCCGGTTCCGAATCTTCCGCCGTCGGTCTTGGGATACTGGCAGCCACGTTGTTCTCCGCCCACTCGTTGCGGATGGCGAAGTTGTAAAGCTGTGAAATCTTCGTGGCGTAGTTGATTCGGCTCCGGGCGGAGAGCTTCGGGTTATTCAGCCAATTCGCCAGTTCCTCCCGCGTGATGCTGGAAAGCTGCCGCTCGCCGAAGGTCTTGGAGAATGGCTCGACACGTGACCGCAAGTCTTTGACGGTTTGGGCTCGCCGCTTGTTGCTTTCAGCTTCAGCCACGAGCCGCTTGACGATATCAGAAACGCACGGCGCATTCCGATACTTCAAGACGTGGTCCACGTAGTAGTTCACCGCGTCGGCGATTGTCACGCCGTAAGGCTCCAACTTGGTGATGGCTTCCGAAGCCGCCACTCTTACCGGCTCCGGCAAGCTGAATGCCGCCTTGCCTTCGTTGGCTATCTTCGTGCGGACTTGGGCGGCATGAGTCTCCGCCTTGGCCTTGGTCTCAAAGACCTGGCTTTTGCGCTCTGTCGTGCCGTCGGCACGTTTGACTTGATACCGTACTTGCCAACGGGTTTCGCCGTTGGTATAGGTCACAAGACGCGGCTTGATGTTGTTGTGCTTTGCCATTGTTTAATTCCTTTCACTGAGGAAATAATGGCAAAAAGTGGCAATTGAATTAAGCTGAAAGAAGTGCCGTTTTCGTTGTATCCCATTGAAATATCAATGGCTTGGAGAGGTGGCTGAGTGGTCTAAAGCGGCGGTTTGCTAAACCGCTGTACGGGTGAAAACCTGTACCGAGGGTTCGAATCCCTCCCTCTCCGCCATTTTCCGCCAACTCCGACAGTTATGATCTAGCCCCCCCACTTCTGTGGTCGGCATTTGAGAGGGTGATAACAAATCTTAAGAAATGGCTCCCCAGGTAGGGCTCGAACCTACAACCTAGTGATTAACAGTCACTCGCTCCACCATTGAGCTACTGGGGATCCGAAAAGTGGTGGCGTTTATATATGCGGTATGCCGAGTTTCGTCAACTCTGTGCGCGTGCCCACCGGAGTCTGGTGATGGATGGCGTGGAGACCGGCCCTACGGGCACCGTGGACGTTTTCCAGCAGATCGTCGATGAAGACTGTGCGGCCGGGGTTGAGACGGTAGCGCTGGACAGCCCAGTCGTATATGCGCCGGTCGGGTTTCTCGACGCCAATTTCGTGGGAGAGGATGTAGCCGTCGAATCCGTCCACGCACGGAAACCGGGCAAAGATGGATTGCATGTGGATGGCGTTGGTATTGGAGAGGACAAAGCGTGGGAGTTTGCCTTTCAACTGGTGGGCAATTTGCAGGAGGGGCTCGTTCGGGGAGAACATGTCGGACCACGCGGCGGCGAATTCGTCGTACGAGCCGTTGAATCCGAGGTCTGCCGCGACGGTTTCGTAGTAATCCCACTGCGACATCTCACCGGAGGCGAGTTGTCGGCCCCACGGTGTTGTGGCGTGGTAGCGCTCCAGTTCCAGTTGCGACTTGCCGGTATGCCGGGTGAAATGGGCGAACATCCGATCCCAATGCAGTGTGAGCAGGACATTACCGAGGTCGAAGATTACCGCTTCCATAGGCGCCGGAGTTCGGTTGGTTTCAGGATCCCGCGTTCGGTGATGATGCCGGTGATGTAGCGAGCCGGGGTGACATCGAAAGCCGGGTTGGCCGCGCGCGCTCCCCGCGGTGAGATCCGGTGGGGCCCGATGTAATGCACCTCGTCCTCATCCCGTTCCTCGATGGGAATCGCATCACCGTTCGGGCAGTGCGGGTCAATGGTCGACGTCGGCGCAGCCACGTAAAACGGAATGCCGTTCTCTTTCGCAAGCACCGCCTTGGTGTACGTGCCGACCTTGTTCGCCGTGTCGCCGTTGATGGCAATCCGGTCAGCCCCGACGATGCACAGATCCACTTCGCCCCGGCGCATATAGAAGCCGGCGGCGTTGTCAGCGATGATCTTGTGCGGCACGCCTTCCTGCATCAATTCCCAACTCGTCAAACTCGCCCCCTGGCAACGCGGCCGGGTCTCATCCACCCAGACGAAAACTTTCCGTCCCTTCCGGTGCGCCAAATAAACCGGCGCCGGTGCACTCCCCCACTCTACCAACGCCAGCCACCCGGCATTGCAATGCGTCAGCACTCGTGAGCCGGACTTGATGAGCGGCAAACCGACTTTCGCTATCTGTTCCCCGCGCGCCACGTATTCGAGAGTGATTCGCTCCGCCTCCGCCACCGCTGCGGTTGCATCTGGGCACGCGCGCACCCGGTCGATGGCATGTTTCAGATCGACGGCCGTGGGGCGTGTCTCCAACAACAACCGGTATGCCTTATTGAGATCTGCACCCTCCAAAAACGCCTGCGCCATCCCATACCCCGCCGTCGCTCCAATCGTACCAGCCCCGCGAATCGTCATGTTCCGAATCGCCTCCGCCGTCTGCCGGTGATTCTTGAGCCGCAATAAAGCAAACCGGTGCGGCAGCAACGGCTGGTTGATCACAACGACATCACGCCCACTCATCCAGACAGCCCGGTAGCTCTTGTTGCCAACTCTCATTAAACCTTCTTCCGTCCA
>OMJI01000004.1 GCA_900299315.1 Verrucomicrobiota bacterium
AGGTCTTCATACGTCGGCGCGGAGTTCGGTTTTGTAGCCGATGCGGGCGAGCCACCAGCGCAGGAACGGCGAGGTGACCACGGTGCTGAAGATGGCCATTAAGACGAGCATGGTGAAGACGTTCGCCGGGATCACGCCGAGTTCGAAGCCGACGTTGACGACGACGAGCTCCATCAACGCGCGGGTGTTCATCATGATGCCGATGCAGCCGGACTCCGGCCAGCTCAGGCCGTTCCACCGGGCGGCCAGCGAGCAGCCGACGAATTTGCCGAACGTCGCGGCGCCGATGACGAGCGCGCACCAGCCCCAGAGCGCCGCGGTGTCGAGCGCGTTCACGTTGGTGCGGAGGCCGGTGAAGGTGAAGAAGATCGGCAGGAAAAACACGGTGACGAATTGCGCGACGGACTTTTTCCAAGCCTCGACGAATTCGGTCCGGTCGTGCAGCAGCACGCCGATGATGAAACCGCCAAAGATGACGAAGACGCCGAGCGCATACGTGATCAAGCCGGAAACGAAGATGATGCCGAGGATGAACGCCATCAGGTTGTGCGAAAGTTGTCCGTCGCGCGGCGGAAATTTTCGCACGAGCCAGTGCAGCGCCGGCCGCAGCACCAACAGGCTGACGACGAAGTACACGCCGAGCAGCGCGACTTTTGTGAAGAAGGCCGGGCCGGAGAACTGCGCCATCGTCAGCGCGCTCACCAACGCGAGCAGCGACCAGCCGGTCACGTCGTCGAGCGCGGCGGCCGTGATGGCGATGACGCCCAGGCGCGTGCGGCTGATGCCGAGTTCCATCATGATCCGGCCGAGAATCGGGATCGCCGTGATGGACAACGCCACCGCGAGAAACAGCCGGTAGCCGAGCGGTTGAATGTCCGGCGCCAGCGTGGCGTGCGACACGTCGCCGAGCCACCAGCCGAGCGCGAACGGCAGGGCAATGCCGGCAGCGGAGATGGCGACCATCGCGTTGCGGTTCTGGCGTTCGCGGAGGTGGCTGAAATCGAATTCAAGCCCGATTTGGAACATGAGCAACGTGAGACCGATCTGGCTCAGGATGAGCAGCGGCAGCGGCGAGGTAGAGTGAAAAACAAATTCAAACTGCGCGGGGAACAGCCGGCCAAACAACGACGGCCCAAGCACCAAGCCGCCGACGATTTCGCCGACGACCCGCGGCTGGCCGAGCTGGCGGGCGAGTCCGCCGCAGAGCCGCGCCCCGGCAATGATGCAGAGAAGTTGGAGCAGCGTGAAGCTGACAAGTTTCTCGGTCTCGTGGACAGAACTGGCCGCGGCGAGGAAGAGATTCATCGGGCCAACGCCGCGGCCGGCCGTTCCCGGAGAAACTCCGCGAGACTGACCGGGCTGGGCACGCCACCGGCTTCGTCGATCGCCGTCAACACGCGTTGCTCACCCATGATGAACCGGTGGTGTTTGTAAATCGGGTAGTGCTCGCGCTCGTTGGGCGGGGTGAAATTGATCGTGGCAAGATTCGCCCCGGCTTGGAGGGCCCGGACGTAGCCGTCCGCGGCCAGCAACCGCATCGCGCTGACGGCCGGGATGATCCAGTGCGGCGCGCGCTGGCGCATCAGGGCTACCGCGTTCAGGGTCAGCTCCAGCGAACCGTTCGGCTGATCGGCGAAGGGCGTGTCTTCCCCGGCAATGAACGGGCTGACGCTGCAGCCGGTGAGCGGCAATTCGTGGAGCAGGTCCAGACTGCGCGCCAAAATATCCGGCGTCTGCCGCGGCAGGCCAACGATGAGGCCGGACGAAACTTTCCAGCCGGTCGAGGCAAGATACCGGATGGCATCCACGCGCTCCGTCAAGGTACCGGGGGCGGCGATGGCGGCGTAATGGTCGGAGTCACCGGTCTCGAGTTTCATGACGTAGTAATCCGCACCGGCTTCGCGAAGCTGATCGTACTGCTCCGCCGGCAGCAAGCCGACGCAGAGAGTGATGCCGAGATTGGTCTGCTGGCGCAACTCGCGCACGAGCGGAATCAACACATCGCGGACGACCACGGGATCTTCACCGGCTTGGAGATCGATGTCGGTGATCGTGGCGGGCCGGTGCTGGAGGATGAGTTCCGCGAGCGCGTCGGCACCCAGCCGGTAGCGGTCCAGGGCCCGGTTCTCGCGGCGCATCGCGCAGTAGTGGCAGTTTTGCCGGCAATAGCTGGAGACTTCCACCACGCCGCGAACAAACACGTGCCGACCAAACCGAGCCCGGCAAAGGTCGCCGGCTGTTTGGTGAAGTTGGCGCTGCGCCTCGCCGGACGCCTGCAAAAGATCGCGCGTGTTCACGTGCCGGTGTGGATACTAGCGATTCCCGGCGCGTGCCGCCAACCCAAAATGCCGCGCCCGGGCTCAGTCGCCCTTGATGACGGCGTCGATCTGGTCGCGCCGCATGCCGGTATACATCGCGATGGCCTGCGCCAGCTTGTCCTGCAGCGCTTGGACGGTTTGGCGGCGATTGCGGGCCGCACGGCCCACGGCGGTCTTCTCGGCTGATTTCAGCGGTTTGTGGGTGGCACCCTCAATGGCGGCGACCAGATTCTTGTCGGCATCGCGCTTCATCAACTCGTCCGCCGACATGAGGCCCTCGATGCCTTGTTCGGTGAATCCCGAGGTACTGGCGGCTTCCTTCAGATAAGCGGCGTGGGCGGCTTTGGTTTTCTCGGCGACTTCTTTTTCGATCTCGAGGATCTTGGCGCGCGGAATGGCGGCGAGCTTGCGACCCAGCTTATCCTGAATGCGTTCCACAAGCCGGGAGGTCGGTTCCGCCGGCGCATCCTCCGCGCGAACGACGGGCAGGAGCACGCAGCCAACGATCAAACCATAGACGAGCGGGGCGATTTTCATG
>OMJI01000005.1 GCA_900299315.1 Verrucomicrobiota bacterium
CTTCGAGTTGATCCTCCAGCCTCTCCCGCACCTTCGGATCCAGTTCCGCGTACTGGTCGAGGTTCAACTCCGCCTCCACCCGTTGCCGCGTTTCGTCCCGGATCGTGACCAACAACGCCGTCAAATCGCTCAACAGCCGGTACGTTCCCGTGATCCGAGTCGGGCCGCGGGCGGAAAATTTCGCCAGCAACCCCAACACCTTTTCCCGGTACGGCGACGCGCTGCCCTCCGTCCGCCCAAACGAAATCCGCAGGCACCGGGACAGGATCGTGGGCAACAACCGTTGCGGCTCCGTCGTCAGCAACACGATCACCGTCTGGGCCGGTGGCTCTTCCAGCGTTTTCAAAAACGCGTTCGCCGCCTCTTCGCCGAGGCAATCTGCATCCACCACGATGCCGACTTTCACGCCGCCCATCGTCGAGCGCAGGTTCACCGACTTCATGAACTCGCGCATCTGCTCGATCTGGATCCGGCGGCTCTTCGATTCCGGTCGAACCCAGTAAACGTCCGGGTGCGCCCCTTCATCCACCCGCCGGCAGGAATCGCACTGATCGCACGAATCGCCGTCCGCCTCCTGGCAATTCAGGGCCTTCGCCAACGTCCGCGCCAGCGCTTCCTTGCCGGCCCCGCGCGGTCCCGCAAACAAGTACGCGTGCGCCAGCCGCCCGCGCTTCAACCCGCGTTGGAGCTGGGCCGCGATGGCTGAGTGAGCTTTGTGATCGCTAAAGGACACCGCTCACCAACTTCCAGACCGCTGCCTCGACGTCGTCGAGCTTGCCGGCACCGTTCACCACCTTGACCCGGGCCGTTTCACGTTTCGCCAATTCGAGATATCCCTGCCGGACGCGCTGATAAAAATCCAAAGTCTGATTCTCCATCCGGTCGAACAACTCCCGGCCGCGCGCCCGTTCCAGGCCAATACGCGGATCGAGGTCAATCAACACCGTCAGGTCTGGCAGACAAGTGCCGATGGCGAACTTGTTCAGCACCGCGACCGTCTGTGGATCCAACTTGCGACCGACGCCCTGATAGACTGTCGTGGAATCAAAAAACCGGTCGCAAATCACCACCTTGCCTTCGCGCAGCGAGGGCTGGATGACTTCCCGAACCAACTGCGACCGGCTCGCGCAAAAGAGGAGCAACTCCGTCTCCGGTACCATCGCGGCCGACTGTTTGCTGTACTGCAGGACATGCCGGATTTGTTCGCCAATATCCGTCCCTCCCGGCTCCCGACAGACCAAAACTGTACGTCCCGCCTCGCGCAATCGCGACGCCACGCGTTCAATCACGGTGGATTTGCCGCAACCTTCGCCGCCTTCGAACGTGATGAATTTGCCGCTCCCCGCCATTGTGGGCGCGATACTAGACGGCACCCGCCGGTGGGGTCAAGGCGGGGGTGGCTTGGCATCGGCTTTGCTTAAAATGTGTTCACCAGAGGAGCCAAAACGCACATGGAACTGACACTCGATAAACCGATCGCCGAACCGACCCCGGCCGTGCGCCAACAACACGTCATGGTCATCGACGACGATGAAGATTTTTGCAAGATCGCCAAGCAGATGTTGGAACCGAGCGGCTATTTTGTCACCACCCTCAACAACCCGGTCAAGGCGCTGGAACAATACACCCGCGACAAGGACAAGATCGACCTTGTGATCCTCGACTACTACATGCCCGGCCTCGACGGTGGCAAAACCTTCGAGTGGCTCCGCCGGCTCAATGACAAGGTGAAGGTCATCCTCTGCTCCGGCTCCGACGAACTGCGCCTGCGCCAGTTGATGGTCCAGTACGCCCTCGACGGCTACATCCACAAACCCTTCCGCATCCAGGAAGCGCTCTACACCATCCAGCGCGTCCTTGCCATCAAGCGGTAATCCGTTTTCCAGGTTGTCCTCCTGGTAGGGCCGGCGCGAGCCGGGCCGATTTTTTTACCGGGTCACGTTCACGCCGTAGCGGGTGGTGACGGTGTATTCGAGCTTCTGCTGCTGCCGGGGTTGGAGGGGGAGGACGAATTTGATTTTGCCGGCGTCCACCTTCTCGTATTGGCCGGCGGTTTCGAGGGACCAATCGCCGGGGAAGTTGCGGCGGATGTCGGCGACGATGGCGATGTCCTTGGAGTTTTGGACTTCGATCTGCCAGGTCTCGCGGATGGTCCAACCGACCACCCCGCCCCACTGATCGAAGCGGATGTCGAGCTTCTCCCAGTTCATCAGCTTCGGCTCGACGCGGACTTCCTGGTCGTTACCGAGGTTCAACTCGACCTGTTCGCCGATGGGGATGTACTTCACGCCGGTGCGTCCGACGTAGGCGTAGAGCCGGTCATCCGTCACGAAGCGGAACGCGTTCACGAGGCCATCCGGCAACGGTTCGTCGCCGAGCTTGCTCGCTTTGTCATTCTTGAACCGGTAGAACCGCACCACCTGGTCGCCCCATTGTTCGCGCTCGTACTTGTAATAGCTGACGATCGGCACGTCCGCGGCGCGGAATGACGGCAGCCGCTTCGACCAGCCGGTCGGGATGGTGTCCCGCCCTTCGACCGTGTAGAGGAAATACTCGCTCACGCCCTCCTTCACAATCTGCCGGGGCGCGGCGTAAGCCATGTCAGCACACTTGGCCATCTCGCTCATGGCCCGGCGGGCTTCGAGCTTGTTCTCCTCGCGCGCGAAGCCGACGGTTGTCGGCAGCGGACGCCCACCGCGGGCGAGGTTGGCGATGTCCTCGACCAACCGGATCACGCCAACGACGAGGCGGACCTCGGCGTTCTCGTAATCTTCGCCGCTGTTGTTGGTGATGCGGACGTGACCGGCCAAGTCCATGGTCTTCTCCGGCCGGGCGGCTTCGGCGACGTAGTCGGCGCTCCACGTAATGCCGCTAGTGAAATACCGGATCTCCACCTGTACCTCACCGGCCACTTCGCTCTGGATGCGCCATTCGAGCGTGTTGGCGACGCGCGGCGGGTAGCTCACGTCGAGAATCTCGACCTGATCGGTATGCGTGAGCGGCCGGAGTTCGAGCGAGGTCGGGTCGATGAGCGTGTTCGCCCACGAGAACTCCAGCTTGTTGATCCCTTTCTTGAACGTGAGGTACCGGGTCTCCTTCACCATTGTCAGGTCGGCGGAGTTGTAGATGGTGAGCTGGACGGTTTCGCGGTTCGGCAGCGTCGTGACGTTCAATCTGGCAAAAGCCGGTACGGCCAAGAACATCGCTGTAGCCGTGGCGTAAGCCGCGGCGCGCGCGCTCACCGAAGCTGAAGCTTCGGCTACAGAATTCAGGAAACGTTTCATCTCAGTACCTCCTCGGTTCGTTGTCGGATTGGACGTTGAGGCGGTTGAGGGCGAAGGTGACGGTCTTCTTCGATTCCTTCGGCAGCGTGAGCCGGTACTCGATGGTGAACGCGTCTTTCTTCACGTACTCATCGGAGCTTTTCACCATCTTCCAGTAGCCGGGAATGTGCTGCACGATGACCAGCGTGGCCGGCTCCTTCTTGAAGTTCTCGATCTCGACCCGGTACTCCTCGTCGGTGTCCCAGATGACGATGTTGTTGCCGGTGTTGCGGCGGATGTTGGTCTTGTCGTCGCGCACTTTGCGTTGCGTGACCTTCACGTCCCGGCTCTGGCCAATGTTCAGCTTCAACTCGCGGTCGACCGGCGTCAGCGGCACCCAATCCTCCCCGGTAAACGCCACGTTCTCGCCCGTCTGGATAAAAATCCGCGCCTTGCCGGGCTGCAGCGTGTGGAGCTTGTTCTGGATGACATACGTGAGCGGCAGGCCGATCGTCTGCTTCTGATACTCCGGATCCCACGGCTGGACGGCGGCGTCCCACGTCAGCACTTTCTGGATCGGGACGCTGTCGAACTTCTCCGAGAGCAACTCCAGCACTTCGCCGTGCGCGATGCTGCGGGTGAATTGCGCGCCGTAGCCGAGGTTGATCTCCGCGTCCGTCAAATCCTCCCCGGAGTCGTTCCGCAACCGCAGATAATTCCGCCACGCCAGCGCTTTCTCATCCGTCGTGGCCACCGCCTTGTAGACGATGTCGCGCCCGATGCCGGTGAGCAGATACGAGATGCGGATGCGTTCCTCGGTGGCCGCGGGGGAGCTGATTTCCCAAACCAACGCATCCTCGTTCGGCGGGTAACTCGTGTTCAACACGAGCACCTTGTCCGGCTGCTTGAGCAACCGGACTTGAATGGAGGCCGGGTCCACGTTCACGCCGCGCCACGCGAAATCGACGTAATTCACGCCCTTCTGCAGCGTGATGACTCGTTCCTCCTCCACCCAGGTAGCGTCGGGATTGGCCAACGCCACCACCACCCGCGCACGCTCCGGCAAGGCGACCAACTTCACGCGCGCCTGCGCGCCGGCCGCCAGGAGAACCATCAGCAAAACAGCCAGTGTCGTTTTCATACCCCATCCGACACCAGCCCCCGGGGAAAGTTCCCCGCTACGGATTCAAACTTACGTGACTGTCAGACTTGTCCATTGGCCGCGCACGCCTTCTTGCCGGGGACAACCGCCGCCGACGAAGAGTTCGAAGACGCCAGTCTCGATCCGCGGCGCACCCTTGTCGTCGTACGCTTGAAAAGCTTGTTCGGGAATGTGGACGCTGACCGACTTCTGTTCGCCGGGCGCCAACGAGATTCGCGTAGCCCCGCAGAGCTTCACGCGCGGCACCGGCACGCTCGCCTCGACATCGCGGAGGTAGACCTGCACCACTTCATCACCGGCGCGTGGGCCGGTGTTGCGAACGCGGACGGAAAGTTCGACGGTTTGACCGGCCTGAATGTGGGCGCGGCTCAATGCGACGTCCGTGTACTCGAACGTGGTGTAGCTGAGTCCGTGTCCAAAGCAATACGCCGGGGTCTCCGCCATGAACCGGTAGGTCCGCCCGCGCATCTGGTAGTCCGCGAACGGCGGGAGTTGCTCCGTGCTTTGGGGAATGGTCACCGGCAGCCGACCGGCCGGGTTCACGTCGCCGAACAGAACCTCCGCCAACGCCTGCCCACCGGCTTCGCCGGGATAGAACGCCTGGATGACCGCATCGGCGTGTTGGTACACACCCGTGACCGGGCTGCCGCCGAAGAGGACCAGCACCACCGGCGTTCCCGTTGCGCGAATGGCGCGCAGCAATTCCTGCTGGCTCTTGGGCAAATCCAGGGTCCGCCGATCGCCACCGGCATCCGTCTCATCCGCTTCGGGATCGCCGTTCTCGCCTTCCATCGTGGGATCGAGCCCCAGGCAGAGAATCGCGACCGCACTGCGTTTCGCGGCGGCGACCGCCTCGCTAAGGTTGCGCTCCTTGGGACCAAAGGCGAAGAAGACCGGCTTGTCCGTGAGATCGCAACCTTGTGCGAACCAGATCCGCGTTGCTTCGCCTGCCAAGTCTTGAATGCCCTGCAGCGCGGTGATCTGTCGGGCCGGGATGCCGTTGTAGTTGCCGATCAGCACGGCACGCGAATCGGCGTTCGGGCCGATGACGGCCACGTTTGCCAAATCCCGCGAGAGCGGCAGCAGGCGGTTCTCGTTCTTGATCAGAACGAGTGACTGCCGGGCCATCTCCAACGCGAGTTCACGATGCTCCCGGCAACCCACGACACGGTAAGGCGTCGCGGCATAGGGACCGCCATCCGCATCGAAGAATCCCAAACGGAATAGGATGGTCAGGGAGTGGCGCAGGCATCGATCCAAATCCGCGGCGGTCAAAAGCCCACGCTCGAGCGCCGCTCCGAGTCCTTTCTCGCACACATTTCCCAGTTCCATGTCACAACCGTTTCGGAACGACATGGCGACGGTCTCGGCCGGGCCGCAGCTCACCATGTGATTGCCGTGGACGAAATCGAAGCCGCCTCCATCCGACACCACGAAACCTTCGAAGCCCCATTCCTTGCGGAGAATCTCCTCCAGCAAGAGCCGGGAGGCACAGCAGGGATCGCCATAGAGACGGTTATAGGCAGCCATGACCGAGGCGACTTTGGCCTCCCGGACAGCGGCGCGAAACGCGGGGAGATACGTCTCCCGCAAATCGCGGTGCGAGGGCCAAACATCAAAGGTCATCCGCTGGCTTTCCGGGCCGCTGTGCACGGCGAAATGCTTGGCGCAGGCCGCCACCTTGAGGTAATCCGGGTCGTCGCCTTGAAGCCCGCTGATGAAGGCCATCGCCATCTGCGCCGTCAACCACGGATCTTCGCCATAGGTCTCGTGACCGCGTCCCCACCGGGCGTCGCGAAAGATGTTGATGTTGGGCGAATAGAACGTGAGCCCCTTGTACAAGCCCCGGTCGCCCATCCGGGCGGACTCGTGATGCTTGGCCCGCGCCTCGTCGGCGATCGCGGTCGCCACGCGCCGCATCAACCCCGGGTTCCAACTCGCCGCCATGCCGATGGCCTGCGGAAACACGGTGGCCGTGCCGGCCCGCGCCACGCCGTGCAGGCATTCGTTCAACCAAGAGTAAGCCGGGATCCCCAGCCGCTCGATGCCCGGCCAGTTGTGCGTCATCCACGCCTTCTTTTCCTCCAAGGACAACAACCCAAGCAAATGCTCCACTCGTTCGGAGACAGGCCGGGATGGATCGCGAAAGACAGGATGTTCTGGTGGTTTGTTCATTACCGGGAATGTCACATCTGCTTCCAGAAATAACCCCACGTGTTCCGCAGCCAGAGCGCGGCGCCGCCGGTGACGTTTGCCTGCTGGACGCCGGCCGTCTCAGCGGCGAGGTCGAGGATGAAATCGTACTCCCAGCCGCCGTAATCAATCTGCGCGTCGTGGTCGCGGAAGATGTTGTTCGTCCACGTGTTCACGTACACTGTCCCCTTCCCCACCTTGTGCCGGTAGAGGAACGGCACGCTGCCGGCGGGGAATTTACCCACGGCGATCACCTCGGCGTTCTCCACCAGGCCGGGCACGACGGTGAACGTGTCGCCGTCCGTGCTCCGAAACGCGAGCAGCGCCACCTTGCTGGCGACGGGCGACCGGTGGCGGAACTCCGGGCAGATGCCCCAGATCAACCGCGGGAACGCCTGCGCGTCGAGATTCGGTTCGTGAGCCGGGTTGCTGCCGAACGGCCAGTTCTGACACGGACGATCCGCGCCCGGCCAGGTCTTCTTGCCGGCGGGATCGACGCCGCTGAGTTTGCGGATGGCAGGGGAGTCGAACTTCACGCCGTGCTCGTCCTTCAACGAATCCCACCGGTCGAGCGGCAGATACAGCGTCCCGCCGCTCTCGACATACCGGAGCAACTTGTCCGGCAGGTCGCGGTGGTCGCGCTCGTACATGTTGTCGGCGATGACGATGAGCCGGTAAGCCGCGAGCGTTTCGGGCGTGATCTGGATGTCGTTCTGCGCGGTCCAGAGGTAATCGGCCTCGATGCCGCACCGGGTCAACGCGCCGCTGACGGCGGCGACGGTCGGATACGCGAGCCGGCGGAAGAGGTTGTAGTTGCGCGGCGCGCTGGAAAGCAGCAGCACGTCGCTCGTCTTGGAGGGCCACGCTCCGTCGTGGCCGACGCCGGTGGACGCGACGGAGCGCGTCCCTCCACTGCGCCGGGCTAGCTCCCGGGAATACATGCTGACCAACGCCGTGACCGGGCGCGGATCATCGTCGTGATCGTAGAGCCCCATGCTCTCGCCGTTCCAGTAGAAGTCGGTCGGCGTCTTTTTCTGCGCGGCCTTGTGCGCTTCGGACGATTCCCAGTCGTCGGTCCAGTTCCAGTAATGCCAGCCGTCGCCATCGGCGGCGAGACAGGCGGCGTTGACGCGATCGACCAGCGCGGCCTGTTGTTCCGGCGTCTCCGCACCCTGACACCGGTAACCAAGCTGCACACCGTGGCAGATGACCACCGGCTGCTGGACGGAACGCTTGAGGTACCGGGTCATCATGTAGGCCGAGTTGTAGATGACCGGCAACTGATGCGAGAGCCGGCGGTGGATGATCTCCGTCGTGTGCGCCCATTCGTCGAACGGCTGGACCGGCCCGACGCGCGTGACTTCGAAATAGTAATACTCCATCCAGATCGCGTGGAGCTTCTTCGTCTCCGGCGAGAACCCGTCAATCATCGCCCACGTGTTCGTGTTGCCCTCGAACGGCGTCCACATCACCTGCTGTGGCGCGATCTTCATCATCGCCGCGTCCCACTGCGCCTGCGTGTCGCCGATGGTTTTCTTCTGCCAGAGAATGTACTCGTACCCGAGCGGGTTCTGGAGCGAGCCGTTGAACTTCGATTCCTGCGGGAGCAACACTTCGTGGAAATCCTTCGGATCGCCCTCGATCTTCCCGCCGCACGCCGCGCGCAATTCCGCCAGCGAACCAAACTTCCGTTTCAGGTGCGCCGCCCACTCTTCCTTGAGGTTGAAGGGAATGCTGACGTTGTCGAAGCCCTTGTGGAACCGGTCAATCCGGTCACCGTACCCGAGTACCGCCGGCTCGTTGCGGTAACGCTCGGCCAGCCCGCGCGTCTGCGTCACGTACGCATCGAACAAGACCGGGTTGAACGACGGCAGCCAGCGGTTGTCGTGCTCCCACTTGCGCCCGGTAATGCGGAAATACTCCGCCTCGTTGTCGATGAACGGCCCGCAGAACAACGTCACGCGAATCCCGTGCTTCTTCGCCGTCGCGATGACCTGGTCCATCCGGTCGTACCCCTTCTGCACCGGCTTGCCCGCGTCGAAGAACATCGCGTTGGTCAGGAACAGCGCCGCGTGGTTCAACCCCAGCGCCGCCATGCGCCCGAAATCCCGGTCGAGCACCGGCGCGTTGATCGCCCAGCTCTCGTCGGTGAACCAGTCGCGCATCGCGCCCGGGTGATGCCCGAAGTAAATGGTCGAGTTGCAATACCAGCGCCGCCCGTCGAGGGCGAACTGGCCGTTGGGTGTGATCGTGACGAAGTTTTTCATGGGTGGTTGATCCTTTCGAATTAGCGGTTTGCCAGCCGACGCAGCGATGATAAACTGGCGGTGTCATGAGCAAGCAAGTTGTCTTGGATGTCCCGGACGGCACGTTCTCGGCGCTTCACAGCGAACCGGCAGAGCTGGCGCGTGAAATTCGCCTCGCCGCCGCCGTGAAATGGTACGAGATGGGACGACTGTCCCAAGCCAAAGCGGCCGAACTGGCCGGCCTGAGTCGCGCGGACTTTATCCAGGCCCTGGCCGCTTTCGGCGTTTCCGCCTGCCAAGAGACCACCGCTGAACTGGCCGAGGGTTTGGCGCGTGAGCGATAAGTGGGTGGTCAACGCTTCGCCGCTCATCCTGCTGGCGAAGGTCGGCCAACTCGGCTTGCTGACGCAACTCGCCCCGACGCTCGTTGTTCCCGCCAGTGTCGCAAATGAAATCCACCAAGGCCCGGCAGCCGATCCCGCACGAGACTGGCTGGCAGGTTCGGGCGCAAGTCTGATCCAGCTGGATGTGCCACCCGCACCTTCGATTCTGGCTTGGGACTTGGGTGCGGGTGAAAGCGCTGTCCTGAGCCGGAACGATGCCGTTGGTTGGAGGGCCACGCTCCGTCGTGGCCAACTCCCCCACGGACGCGACGAAGCGCGTCCCTCCAAGATTGGCACACCAGACGGTGTGCGGTAGGGACGAGCCGCCGGCTCGTCCGAATCCCCC
>OMJI01000006.1 GCA_900299315.1 Verrucomicrobiota bacterium
ACCCCGCGCCCCTGCCTTGACTCTCCATACACGTCCCTTAACAAAGCGACGTACCAGTGACTGCGATAACACCAAAAGACTTGGAAACCACACTCACGACATCATCGCCCGCCTGCGCCATGGTCGGTTCCCTTCCAGTTGTCATCGCGCCCGTCGAAGGATGTCAGTCGTTGCTGATTAGTTACTTCAACCGCTTTCTTGCCGGATGCACCGTGTAGAGCGCCTTGTCTTCCGCCACCATAGACACCTTTTCGGTGAGGGTGGCTTTCTCGAACTGAAGTCTGGCAGGCGCGAATAAGTCCGAGTTCTCGGCTTTCAGATACCGGGCGGTCATACGGCAGTATTCGGGTTCGATCTCGACGCCGATGCTGTTGCGGCCGGTCTTGAGAGCGGCAACCATCGTCGTGCCGCTCCCGCAGAAGGGATCGAGTACCGTGTCGCCGGTGAAGGAAAACATCTTCACAAGGCGTAGGGCGATTTCAAGGGGGAATGGGGCGGGGTGGTGTTTAGTCGAGGCACCGGTCACATTCCAGATTTGCTTGAACCATGCGTCGAAATCTTTTTTGGGGATGCGGCTGGCTTCGCGCTGGCCATTGGTCGGTTGCCGGTAACCGCCGGGTTTGCGCTGCATCAGGATAAACTCCATGTCGTTCTTGATGATCGCGTTTGGCTCGTAGGGTTTGCCAAGGAACTTGCTGCTGGTGTTGGCTTCGAAGACGGCGTTGGAAATCTTGTGCCAGATGATCGGGTTGAGGTTGTCGAAACCGAGTCGGCGGCACATCACGGCGATGTCGGAGTGCAGCGGAAAGACGAGATGCCGGCCAAAGTTGCGACGGGCCACGCAGACATCGCCGACGACGCAGACGAGCCGGCCACCGGGGACGAGAATGCGGAAGACGTGTTCCCAGACCTTGTTCAACTCAGCAAGAAAAGCCTCATAGTCCTCAATGTGACCAAGCTGGTCGGGGTTCTCGACGTACCGCTTCAAATTCCAGTAGGGCGGTGAGGTGACGACGAGATGCACCGATTCGTCCGGCAGAAACGAGAGATCACGAGCGTCGCCGTTGATGAGTCTGTGACAGGTCTGTTCCATGGTTTCAGACCGCAGCCCCGACATGGGCGGTTAAAGTTCTAGCGAACTGTTCCATCGAGAGATCGGCCGCAGGCACGTCGAAGACACCCTGAAGCCCGTCGGCGCTGGTGGAGGTTAGGAAAGCGGTGGCGGTGTAGTGACGTTCCAGTTTGAGCTTCCGGCAGAACAACTCGTACCGGCGCATGTACGATGCCCCACGAAACTCGGGGAAGACTTCGAAATGCGGTTCTTGCACGGAGACCGGGCGTTTCGAGGCATCACAATCCTCAAGCATGAAGAAGTAGCCGATGAACGGCTAGGTGCTGTTGAGAAAGGCCCGTTCACGGAACGCCGTCCACAAATCGAGGGCGCTGCCCATTGCTTCTTCCGTGCGGTTGTTGAAGTTGTTGCCGAACGACGGGCCAACCTGCGACTTGGCCTCGATGGCGGCAATCAGCGTGCGTTCTTTCACGACCAGTAAATCCCACTCCTTCGTCGGACGAAAGAACCCCGGCAACTCAACGGCGCGTTTGCGAAAGATGAATTCCTGCGGAATACCGGCATCCGCGATCAGATCGGTGAACAAATCAACAAACCCGTCCATTTGCGCCCCGCCGGTTACGGCACTGCGTAAACCTTGGTCGGCTTTGCCCGTCTGTTCCTGCCGTCGCCGTTGAGACGTCCGCGTTCGCCAGTAATGTGCGACGGCTTTCCGAGTTCTGGTGCTTAAATCTTGAAGCGTTCGATTCGATGGCATGCGAAGCGAAGTATACCGGATGCCTAGGGAACTTCCAGCCCAAGGAAACTTCACTCGCACGAAGTCAGGCGTTACGAATGAGTAGTTAGCGTCGCACCCCGTCGCGTCTTGGTGGTGAAAGAGATTCGTTCTTGATGATGCTTTTGGCGCTGTGAACTGGTGGGTTGCGTCCTGTGGCTGTTCCGGGGTATGTCAGGGGCGCGGTGAAACGGTATCCTTTATTCCTCGACCTCGCGGGCCGGCTGGTCACCGTTGTCGGTGGCGGGGCGGTGGGCGTGCGCAAGATTCGGACGCTCCTCAAGGCGGGGGCGAAGGTGACGGTGATCAGCCCGGTGCTGAAGCAGAAATTTCCAAAGGCGCGGTGGATTCGTCGCGGCTACCGGCGGGGCGATTTGCGCGGAGCGCGGCTCGTGGTGGCGGCGACGAACGATCTGGCGTTGAATGAGAAGATTTGCGCGGACGCCAAGCGGCGCGGGTTGCTGGTGAATTGCATTGCGCCACCCGCGGCCGGTAACTTCATCGTGCCGGCGCTGATCCAGCGCGGGGGCATCACGTTGGCGATCTCCACCGGCGGGGCCAGCCCGGCCTTCGCGAAACGGTTGCGGCTCGACCTTGAACGATTCTTGGGACGTAAGTATCCTGCGCTTTTGAAAGAGATGGCAAAACAACGGCGCGGTGGGGGCACCGCGCCCTACCGAGAGGGCCGGTCGGGCGGACTGTCCCGGGCCGCCGAAACGAACAACCATGAATGACCGGACTTTACTTTGGCTCGCGCAAGGCTTCTACCTCGTCAGTTGCGCGCTGACGGTGCGGCGGTTGCGCGGACGCGGGGACGCGGAGGCGTTGCAGCGGTTCAACTTCATCACGATGGCGGTGGGGTTCCTGTTGCATACCGGCTTCCTCTACTGGCGCGGCCAACAGGTCCAGCGGTGTCCCCTGACGAACCTGTTTGAGACGGCGGCGTTCGTGACGTGGGCGGCGGTGTTGTTTTACCTGTTGATTGGCGGGGCGTACCGGATTTCGTTCCTTGGCGCGTTCACGGCGCCGCTGGTGCTGGCGATCTGCGTGCCGGGGTTGCTGGGGCGGGCGGACGTGACGCGCGCCGAGCCGTTGACGCGCAGTGCGTGGGTGGAGTTTCACGCGGCGATTGCCGTCGTGTCCGGTGGGGCGTTCGCGTTGGCGTTCGTGGCCGCGGCGATGTACCTCTGGCAGGAGCGGCAGTTGAAGTCCCGGAAGCTTTCGTCTTCGTTCCTCCTGCTACCGGCGATTGAGAAACTCGATGTGATTCAGTTTCGTCTTCTCGTGATGGGATTCGCGATGCTCACGGCCGGGGTGGTGGGCGGCTTCGTTTCGTACCGGATCGTCGGGTACTGGCCGGCGCCGAAGATCGCGTGGGCGCTGACGGTTTGGGGGTTGTACGCCGCGTTGCTGGCCGGGCGGCTCGGGCAGGCGTGGCGCGGGCGGAAGGTGGCGGTGGCGTCGATGTTGTCGTTCGTGTTCATGCTGGTGGGGTATTGGGGAGTGAGTTTGTGGCGGTAAACCTGTTTGTCATCGGCTTGAATCATCGGAGCGCGCCGGTCGAGCTGCGCGAACGGTTGGCATTTGCCCCCGGCCAGCTCGGCGAAGCCACCTGTCAGCTTCTCGGCGCGGCGCGGCTGCAGGAGGCGGCGATTCTTTCCACCTGCAACCGCGTGGAAATTTATGGGTTGGCCGGTGATCTCACGCAGGCCAGCGAATCGGTCCGGCGGTTCCTGCACGAGCACCACGAGTTGACCGACTCGCTCGTCGCGCACCTGTACGAACATCACGACGCCGACTGCATCCGGCACCTCCTCGAAGTGGCCAGCGGACTCGACTCGATGGTCTTGGGCGAGACGGAGATTCTCGGCCAGATCAAGAACGCTTACGAATCGGCTCAACGCGCGGGAGCGACCGGCAAGGCGTTGAACCGGCTGTTCCAGAAAACCTTCGCCGCCGCCAAACAAGTCCGCACCACCACGGCGATCAACCGCGGCTCCACGTCCGTCGGCAACGTGGCGGTGGATTTGGCCGGTAAGATTTTCGGCAAGCTCGACTCGCGGACGGTGATGGTGGTCGGCACTGGCGAGATGAGCGAGCTCACCGCCAAGGCGTTGCGCAGCCGCGGTGCCGGCAAGATCGTCGTGTGCAGTCGCAGTCACGAACGCGCGGAGGCGTTGGCCGGTCAGTTGGCCGGGCTGGCGATTTCCTACGACGACTGGCCC
>OMJI01000007.1 GCA_900299315.1 Verrucomicrobiota bacterium
CATCACCCGCGAACGCAAGCTCGCCATCGCCCAGCGCGCCCACCGGTATTGCACCGAGCAAGGCGTACCGGAACAGGACCTAATCTTCGATCCGCTCGTTTTTCCCTGCGCGACCGGCGACGAAAACTACATCGGCAGTGCCGTCGAGACCATCAACGCCGTCCGCCTCATCAAGGAAGCGTTACCGGCTTCCAAGACCGTCCTCGGCATCAGCAATGTCAGCTTCGGCCTGCCCGCCGCGGCCCGGGAAGTCGTCAACTCCGTCTTCCTCTACCACTGCACCAAGGCCGGGCTCGACCTCGCCATCGTCAACGCCGAGAAGCTCGAGCGTTACGCCAGCATCCCGGAAGCGGAAAAGAAGCTCGCCGAGGATTTGCTCTACAATCATCCGCCGCACGGACTCGACGCGCCGGCGGATTACCGGCAGCAGACACGCGAACAGCGCGTCGCCATCAACCAGCGCCACATCGCCGCCATCAACGAGCATTTCCGGGAAGCCACCAGCCGCGTCAAGCGCGCGGCGTCGGATCTGCCTCTCGATGCCCGGCTGGCGAATTACATCATCGAAGGCACGAAGGAAGGTCTTGTCCCGGACCTCGATCTCAAACTCAAGGAAGCCGCCCCTCTCGATATCATCAACGGCCCGTTGATGGATGGCATGAAGGAAGTCGGCCGGCTCTTCAACGCCAACGAACTCATCGTCGCCGAGGTCCTGCAGAGCGCCGAGGCGATGAAAGCCGCCGTGAACCACCTCGAGCAGTTCATGGAAAAGAAAGCCGACGCGACGAAAGGCAAAGTCATCCTCGCCACCGTTAAAGGCGACGTGCATGACATCGGCAAGAACCTCGTCGAGATCATCCTTTCCAACAACGGCTACCGAGTCATCAACCTCGGCATCAAAGTCCCGCCCGAAGATCTCATCAAGGCGTACCACGAGCACAAACCCCATGCCATCGGCCTGTCCGGCTTGCTCGTCAAGAGCGCCCAGCAAATGGTCATCACCGCCGGCGACCTCAAAGCCGCCGGCATCAATGTCCCACTCTTGGTCGGCGGCGCAGCGTTGAGCGCGAAGTTCACCGAGACAAAGATCGGCCCAGCCTACGAAGCCCCGACGCTCTACTGCAAAGACGCAATGACCGGCCTCGCCACGATGAACAAGGTCGCTGCCGGCGAGAAATTCGAAGTGGTAGGGCGCGCTGTCCCGAGCGCGCCGTCCGCCGAGCAAGAATTCCCGGAGACCACCCAACGCAGTACCCGCGTCCGGACCCTCCCGCCCTTACCGTCCCCCTACCGCGACCGGAAAGTCCGCGACGTCCCCCAGCTCCGCGAGATCTGGGAATACATCAACCCCCAGATGCTGTACGTCCGCCACCTCGGTTTCAAATCCAACTTCGAACGCGCTCTCGCCGCCCGCGACCCGAAGGCGCTTGAGCTCAACGAACTGGTCGAAGACGTCAAAGCCGAAGCCGCCAAATTCATGAAGATCAAAGCCGTCTGGCAGTTCTTCGACGCCGAGAGTGCCGGAAACGACTTGCGACTTTTTCACCACAGAGACACAGAGAACGCAGAGCCGGCACACATCTTCAAATTCAGCAGACAACGAAAGACGGACGGGCTGTGTCTCACGGACTACGTCAACCCGCCTATCCGTTCCCCTCGCCCCTCCGGGGGAGAGGGTCAGGGTGAGGGGGTTGTCCGCGACAGTATCGCCCTCTTCGTCGTCGGCGCCGGCACCGGCATTCGTGAACGCAGCGAACAATACAAAGCCAACGGCGAATACGTTAAGTCGCACGCCCTCCAGGCCCTCGCCATCGAGACCGCCGAAGGCGCCGCCGAATGGCTCCACCGCCGCATCCGGGAAGACTGGGGATTCCCCGACCCCGCCGACCTGACGATGCTCGACCGGTTCACCACGAAATACCGCGGCCGCCGCTACAGCTTCGGGTACCCGGCATGTCCCGCGTTGGAAGATCAAGCCGGTATCTGGAAACTTCTCCGACCGGAAGAGATCGGCGTCACGCTCACCGAAGGCTTCATGATGGAACCGGAGGCATCAGTAAGTGCTCTGGTCTTTCACCATCCAGATTGTACGTACTTTGGAGTTGTGGACACCTGATGCTGTAGAACATCAGCGGTGACATGATGTGCATTCTGACCGTGTTGCCACGACGTGCGGTTTCCGCTGAGCAAATAGCACGCGATTTACCGGGTCGCGCTGCGTAACAACTGCCGGCAATCCAAGCAGACAGAGTGCGAGACCTGGGGTGCCATTTCGAGGCTGAACAACTGCATCCGCTGGATGGCGTCCTCCACCTCGACCCAATCAGGCGTGGCGACGCGCTTGCACCAGCTGCACATCCGGATCATCCAGTTGGCGCGCGTCGGTTTGTGCTCAAGCAGAGCAATAGCCGGTCGGGTTTCTTCCCGCAGAAGTTGTGTGACGAACTCAACGCCATCCTCGCCGTGTGGTCGCATTTCCATTTCCATGAACCGGCGCTTGTTGGGTGCATCGCAGCGGAATGGAAACCGAACGGTGGCTCCGCTCATTCGGACACGAGCCAGCATAACTTGATACAAATGCCGGGTCTCGTTGCCGGTGATGAAGGGCCAGACGGATTCGCCGATCAGGCCGGGCGCTGTCAACTCCACGGCGTCATTAGCGATAGCGAACTTGTGCCATTCATCGCCGAGCGCGACGATCCGATCGTTTCCGTCGATCGAATACGAACAGGTATTCCAATCTGACATTCTAGCTCATTTTTACGCCCAGACAGACCGCAGGTCAACAGGGAGAGACATTACTTTC
>OMJI01000008.1 GCA_900299315.1 Verrucomicrobiota bacterium
AAATAAAACATAAAATGAAGAAGTTAGCAGTCATGAAGGCGGTGTTCGCGGCCGCTCTGTTGTGCATGGCGGCCAGTCGTTCCCACGCAGAAGTCATCTGGGTCCGGTACGCTTCGGCGACCAAAGTCTCCCTGTATGGCTCCTATGCGTATACGCAGTTCAACGTCAACCTCGGCGTCTGGCCGGTGACCGCGGGTCACCGGGTCGGCGTCGTCTCCACCACCGACGGCTGGCGGACGGTCAAGTGGACCGACGCCCGCTGGCAGTGCAATCTCCCGAATGCCTACGGCAGTTGGGACGAGCAGTGGAACGCCCTGGAAAACCTCGCCGCGCCCCAAGCGGCGCAGGTCTGGTACGCCGTGTACGTTGATGACCAAGCCGGTAATCGGACTTGGAACAACAACAACGGTTGGAACTTTGCGGCCATCGTCCGCTAAGCCAACTCCCAGAGGAACGGGCCGCGACGCCCGAGCCTCTCCCCTCCCGATGAACACTTTCTCCCGCATCCTGATTGGCGCGCTCCTCCTCGGTATTTCCGCCCGCGCCGAGAACATCACCGCCGATCCCGCCGTGGCCGCCCGGATCCGCCAACGCATCGCCGACCAACGCGCGTTCATGGAATACCAACTCCAAATGACCGAAATCATGCTGACCATCCAAGAATACTTTAACCGTCACCAACTCGACCTCGCCCAGTTCCCGGTCACCGATGCCGAACTGGCCGAGCTCTACCAAGCCCACTACGCCGGTCGACCCGACGTCCCGGCCAAGTTCGCCGATGTCCCCGCCGAAGCCCAAGCCCAAATCCGCCGGCAACTACAACTCCAGAAACAATCCCGCGCCATCGAAGCCCTCGCCACCAAACTCCGCGCTGAAATACCGGTGGAAATCAACCAACCGGCGATTGACGCCGTCAGTTCGCCCAGCGTCGTCCGCGAACCGTAACCCTCACCGCGCCCGCTGGAAAAACTGCGCCCAATCCAACTGCGTATCACGCAACGCAGCCTCCGCATCCACGATGAACTTCGCCTGCGCCTCCGGCTCTGTCACTCCGGCCGACTCCGCCAGCTTCCGTAACCGCGCTTCCCGGTCGGCGTGCGTCAGCCGCATCAACTCGGTCGTCAGCGGCTGCAACTCCTTCTGGATGGCCTGACGCTCGGCCGGTGACTTGGCCGCATCGAAACGCGCCCACGTCTCTTCCGTCTTCGTTAGCGCCGCCTCCAACTCCCGGATGCGCGCCTGCTCCTCCGCATCCGTCGCAGCCTCCCGGCGTGCCGCAAGACGCGCCAACTCCCGATCCATCGCGACGTTGAAACGCGCGGCCCATGTTTCGCGGGGCGTGTTTTCCAGTACGGAATTGGTGACCGCAACCGGCACGCGCGAGGTGATGACAACGGACGAGATGCTCCGCTCTGGCGCGGGCAGGGTCTGAACTTCATGTACAAGCTGCGGCTTGGGTCGGCTCCACCAACTGAACCCGAGCGCGATTAACAGCGCGACGATGGCAACATCCTTCCACGACAGCCGGTTCATGTGGCCAGACTATCGCCGTGCCGAGCGGGCTCGCAAGCGCTTTCCGCGATTTGGGTTAGCGCCCGCCAAGCCGACCGGCTAGAATCCGCCGCATGTCCGAACCAACATCCGACCGGTCGCAACTGCGCGGGTTCTGGAGCCTGATCGTCACCCAGTTTCAAGGCGCGTTTTCTGACAACGCGCTCAAGCAGCTCGCCATCTTCGTCGGGATCAGCCTCGGCTTGTCACAAGCGCAACGCGACCAGCTCGTGTCGCTGGCGACAGCGCTGCTGACGTTGCCGTTTATCATCTTCTCGATGACCGGCGGCTGGCTCGCGAACCGTTACAGCAAGCGCACCGTCACGATTGGGGTGAAGATTTTCGAGATCGGCATCATGGCGCTCGCCACCGCCGGGCTGGCGTATCATCACCTGACGCTGGTCTTGGCGTGCGTTTTCCTGATGGGCGTCCACAGCGCCATCTTCGGGCCGTCGAAGTACGGCTCACTCCCGGAGTTGCTCGACGAACGCCGGCTCTCGTGGGGCAACGGCATCCTCGAACTCGGTACGTTCCTCGCCATCATCCTCGGCACGGTGGCCGGGGCGATCCTCTCTCAACGATTCGAGCAAGCGCCGCTTTGGGCCGGTATCATTCTAATCGGACTGGCCACTGCCGGTTTGGTAAGCAGCTTTGGCATCACGCGCGTTCCACCGGCCGATCCGACGAAGCCGTTCCGCGTCAATTTCCTCGGCGACTTGTGGACGCAGATCGGCGTGATGCGCAAGGACCGGGTGCTGTTCCTCGCCGTGCTGGGCAACAACTTTTTCTGGTTCCTCGCCGTCCTGCTGTCCCAGAACATCATCATCTACGGCCTGGACGTGCTCCGCATCGACCAGACGCACAACGGCTACCTGCAAGCCGCACTCGCCATCGGCATCGGCGTCGGCAGCTTCGCGGCCGGGCATCTGTCCGGCGGGAAAATCGAGTACGGCCTCATTCCGATCGGCGCGTTCGGCATCACGCTCTGCGCCGGGTTGCTGGCGCTGCCGGCGTTGACGTTCCTCAAAGTGGCGGCGGGGCTGGGCGCGCTCGGGTTCTTTGCCGGCTTCTACGCCGTGCCGGTCAACGCCATCATGCAACACCGGCCCCGCAAGGAAGACAAGGCCGGGGTGCTCGCCGCGCAGAACTTGATGTCCAGCGCCTGCGCGTTCCTCGCGGCGGGCGCGTACTACCTGATGCAGACCGTCTGGCCGCGCGACCCGTCGCAGATCTTCTTCGTGACCGGCGTGTTGACGCTGGCCGGGACAGCCTACGCCGTCTGGCTCATGCCGGACTCGCTGTTGCGGATGCTGATCTGGTTCTTCACGCATTCGGTCTACCGGCTCCGCGTGGAAGGCCGCGGCAACATCCCCGAAAAAGGCGGCGCGTTGTTCGTGTGCAACCACGTCTCGTTCGTGGACGCGCTGCTCATCATCGGCTCGACCGACCGGATGATCCGCGCGGTGATGTTCAAGGACATTTACGAGAAGTGGTACGTCAAACCGTTCGCCAAGGCGATGAACGCCATCCCGATTTCGTCGCAGCAACGCCCCCGCGAGATGATCCGGTCGCTCCACCAGGCTTCGCAGATGATCCGCGACGGCCACGTCGTCTGCATCTTCGCCGAGGGCCAGATCACGCGGATCGGGCAGATGCTCCCGTTCCGCCGCGGCATGTCGTTTATCATGAAAGATGTCGAGGCGCCGATCATCCCGGTGTGTCTCGACAATGTCTGGGGCAGCATCTTCAGCTACGAACGCGGCCGTTTCTTCGGCAAGATCCCGCGCTACTTCCCCTACCCGGTCACTGTCAGCTACGGCACACCTCTACCGGCCAAGTCTACCCCGCACGAAGTCCGGCAAGCCGTCCAAGAGCTCAATACCGTCTCGTGGCGTCATCGCAAAGAATTGATGCTGCCCCTGCCGGTCTTCTTCATTCGCAACGCGCACCGGCATCCCCGGCTCTTCCTGATGGCCGACCAACGCACGCCCAAACTCACCTGCGGCGGCGCGCTCCTGAAAACCCTCTTCCTCGTCGGTCGACTCCGCCCCGTCTGGCGCGGGCAGGACAAAGTCGGCATTCTGCTGCCGCCATCCGTGCCGGGCGCTCTGGTCAATTACGCCGCGCTCCTGCTCGGCAAAGTGCCGGTCAACCTCAACTACACCGCCAACGACGAAGTCCTCGCCTCCTGCGCCCGGCAGTGCGAGTTGAAAACTGTCATCACCTCGAAGGCGCTCCTCGAAAAGGTGAAGGTCAAGGTTCCCGGTGAAGTCATCCTCCTCGAAGACCTCGCCGCCAACCCGCGATTCACCGAGAAACTCCGCGCGCTCCTTTTCTGGCTGATACCGGCCCCGTGGCTCGCGCGCTTGCTCGGCGCGTCAGTGGATACCCATTCGCTGCTGACCATTATTTTCTCCAGCGGCAGCACCGGGGAACCAAAAGGCGTGATGCTTTCGCAGTACAACGTCATCTCCAACATCGAACAAGCCGGGCAGACCTTCGCCTTTCGGCATCACGACAAAATTCTCGGCATCCTGCCGTTCTTTCACTCGTTCGGGTTCACGGTCACGCTCTGCCTGCCGGCCTTGTTCGCCGTCGGCGTCGTGTTCCATCCCAACCCGGTCGACGCCAAGGGCATCGGCGAGCTGGTCGAGAAATACCGGGTCACCTTCCTGCTCGCCACGCCGACGTTCCTGCAGATGTACATGCGCGGCTGCGCGCCCGAGCAATTCGGCAGCCTCCAGTACGTCGTCACCGGCGCGGAGAAACTGCCGGAGCGCGTGGCGCAGGCGTTTGAGGATTACTTTGGCATCCGGCCGCTCGAAGGTTACGGCGCCACCGAATGCTCGCCGATCGTCGCCGTCAACACCCGCGACTTTCGCGCGCCCGGATTCCGCCAAGTCGGCGCCAAGCGCGGCAAGATCGGCCACCCGCTGCCCGGCATCAGCGTGAAGATCGTCGATCCCGACACCTTCCAGCCGGTGGCCTTGGGCCAACCCGGCATGCTGCTCGTCGCCGGCCCGAACGTGATGCAAGGCTACCTCGGCAAGCCCGAAAAAACCGCCGAAGCAGTCCGCGACGGCTGGTATGTCACCGGCGACATCGCCGCGCTCGATGAAGACGGCTTCCTCACCATCACCGACCGGCTCAGCCGCTTCAGCAAGATCGGCGGCGAAATGGTCCCGCACATCCGGGTCGAAGAAAAGCTGCACGAACTCGCCGGTGCCACTGAGCAAACCTTCGCCGTCACCGGCGTCCCCGACGAAAAGAAAGGCGAACGCCTCGCCGTCGTCCACACATTGCCGGAAGAAAAACTGAAGCCGGTCTTGGAACAACTACCGGCCTGCGACCTGCCGAACCTCTGGAAACCCAAGCCCGACCAATTCATCCGCGTCGAAAAGCTACCGTATCTGGGCACCGGCAAGCTGGACCTGCGGAAGGTGCGGGAGATCGCGCAGTCCCTGTAGGCCGACTCTGCGAGTCGGCGTCCGGTCGTATTGGCACCCAGCGACGCCGACTCGCAGAGTCGGCCTACATCTTGTCCCAATGTAATTCGGTGATCTCTCCGGCGTAGGGCCAGTCACCGGCGTTCTTCACCAACCCGGCACGCACGGGATTTTGCAGAACGTAGGCCCATTTCTCCGCGTAGCTCTCGTGGCCGCGCAGGAGATGATCGAAGAATCCTTCCTGCCAGAACGGCGCCACCAAGCCGGCAGCGCGCCAGTGTTTCGCCGTGAACTTCTTGAGACTGCCCACCCACCGGCTTTCCGCCACGCTGTCCGGGCAAGCCACAAAGCAATGTAGATGGTCCGGCATCAAGACATACCGGCCCACCCAGACATCGGCTTTCTCCGGAGACGCTTCGCTGAATTGAATGAACAACTGCTGAATCTCCGGCGTTGCCAGCAGCGGACGGCGATTGGCGGTGCAGACGGTGAGAAAGAAGATGGGGCGGGACGCAAACACTTCCGGCAGGCGGCGCAAACGATGGGGGCGCTTGTTTGGGTTGGGTTGTTGTAGGCCGACTCTGTGAGTCGGCGAGCCGTTCTTGTCTTTCACGGAATTTCGCCGACTCACAGAGTCGGCCTACAAGCGTCCAAATGTTCGACGAGCATCTGCTCCTGCTTGGAGAAGCCGTGGGTCTTGGTGCCGTAGGGGGCTTTGAAGAAGAGGCTGAGCCAGGTTTGTGGGCCGGTGGCGCGTTGGCGGTGGGCCAACTCAATGAAGCGCACGAGGTCGAGGCACATCGGGGCGGCGAGGATGCTGTCGCGGTATTGGGCGCTGATGCGGATCTGCATCGGCAGGCCGAGGAAACCTTCGAGGTCGAGGTAGTCCCAGCTCTCTTTCGTGTCGCCGCGCGGCGGGAAGTAGTTGATCTGGACGAGGTGGAACGGGTCGTAACCGAGCATCGGCGCGAGGAGTTTTGATTTGTCGCGGATCTTCTGGCGGCCCTTGACCGGGTGGCCGACGACTTTGCCGTCCTCGTTGCCGAGGAGGTTGGTGGAATACCAGCCGGTGACCCGCAGGTCGCGCGCGCGAAACGCGGGCGCGAGCACGGACTTCAGCCAGGTCTGCCCGGTCTTGCCATCGCGCCCGGCATAGGGGATGGCGGTCAACTTCGACTCGCCGCAGTTGTTCGGCGTGAAGTTGATGAACGGACTGCCGGTCTCGTGGGCGGCCCGGGCGTACTGCGCGGAGGCGGCGTTTTCGCCGGTAGGGATGAGGTTGAGAACGATGACGGTGTCGAGCCGGTGGGCGCGACGGAACTTGTCGATCGCGGCTGCGACCGAGCCTTTTCCACCCAGGGGGCGAAGGCCGGCGAGTTCCTTGGCGATGGGGTGAAGCCGGTGCGGTTCGAGGACGCGGTGGCGGAGCGCGGATTCGTAGAGGGTTTCGCCGCGGGGATCCCAGCCGGTGATGATGAGGTCATCGAGACCGGCAAGTTGATGGGATTGCCGGTAGCGTTCGGAAATCATGGCGACCGGCGTCGCCAAACCCCGGCGCATCAGGCACACGCCGGCCACGAGCGTGGAGGCGACGGCGCCGTTGAGGCCGGCAATGCAGATTCCGATTCGGCTCACGGGCGGGGCGGATAGAATTTGCCAAGCCGGTTCGTCCACGTGCGGGTATCGCTGCCGTAGTCGTTGCCGATCTGGATGGAGACTTGGACGTCGTTGGTCTGCGGCTGCGAGAAGTCAAACCCGGCCAGCATCAAGTTGAAGAGGCCGAGCCGACTGTTGAAGTTGAGATAGATCGAGGGTTTGACGCCCACCTTGGACCGGTAGCTCAGGATGCCGCTGCGAAGTTTGAGCGCGAGATCATCAGGCCGCAGAACGAGGTTCAAGGTGTTCGTCCCGCCGCCGAAGGTAACCTTGACCACATCGTTGCTGCTGAAGGCGTGATCGGAGCCATTGGTGAGCACACACCGGCCGCTGACGTTGAACTTGCTGCCGAGGGCATTGGTGGGCGCGTAGAGCATGCCCGTCCGGGGCAGGATGTAGAGCGTTGGCGAGTCGGGTGCCGGCAGCACCGTGACGGAGAACTTATGGGTGTCGTAATTGTGAGTCGCGTCCTTCGCCCCGAGAACCATGTTGACCGTACCGGTGAAACCGGTCACGGGGAACAGCCAGAGTCTGTTGAGGTCATCAATTGTGGCGCTGAAACTTGTCGGGAACTGCCCGGTAGCCAAGTCTTCCAGCGCGAGGCTGGGCTGGTCACCATCAATGTCGAATACCCGGAAAGGCGCCATGACAGCCCCCGCGATTTGCGTGGTGATTAGCGAATGCGGAAGGGGCCCGAGGAAAGTTGCATCGTTGACGGTGTTGCTGATGATGTTGACCGCGATCTTGCCGGTGGCACTGGTGCGATTGGTGGCGAGAGCGCGCACGGTGACGAAGACCGTGCCGGTAACGCCGCGCGGTGTGCTCAACCGGAGGACGCCATCCTGTCGATTGCTAATGATGCTGGCGGAATTGATGATCACCGGGGTGATGGGTGCGTTGTTGGAGGAAATCACCGGCGTGCCCATCAACTTCTCGAGCACGTCAAACCCGCGCGTCATCTGGCCGAAAATGGTGTGCTGGAAATCCAGCCAGCGTGGCGACGGCTTGTTGGTGGTGGTCACGGAAAGATCGCTGTCGGTGATGAAGAACTGAGAGTCACCGGTATCATCGCCGCTGTTGGCCATCGCGAGCTGGCCGAAGCCGGTAAAGGTCAGGAGTGTGCTGAACTCGTCGTCAATCGTCTGCCCCGAACCGCCGGTACCGTTGCCGTTCGGATCACCGCCTTGGCACATGAAATCCTGGATGACGCGGTGGAAGGTCAGGCCATTATAAAAATTGCTCTGCACCAAGCTGATGATGTGCGCCGTGGTGACCGGGGTGAGGTCTTCAAAGAGATGCATGACCAAGTCCCCGGAGAACGGCGCATTGGTTTCGTCCACGCCGCTGACGTTCAGGACGAGGCTGCGGTTAGTCTTCGGGCTGAGCGTGGCCTTGAGCAACTTCGTGTTGCTGACACTGACAACGCTGTAGGTGATCGGCCCCCCGGTGCCGTCATCGGCCGTCAGCGGCAACTGAAACGAATGCCCCGCCGGCACAACCACATTGGTGGTGACCAAATCGAGTTGAACCGCGTAGGCGGATATCCCGAGAAGAAAAGACAACCCCAGACTAACTTTTCCTGTCATGATGGCCGTAGAATAGCTCGTTTTGGCGCTTTCAGCAAGCCACCGGTTTTCCGTCGCTTCCCGGCGCGGGCGTGGTATATACGACGCCTTTCACTCGGGAGAAATTATGTCATTTGAAAGTGGTTCTGTCAGTTTTCGCATGCTGTACGTCGTCCGCAAGCTACCGGCTGACTTGTTGGAGAAATTCGCCGCGCACGCCGCGCCGCCGCTCAAGACAATGAGCACCGAGCCCGTCCAAGGCTGGGTCGGCGGCCGGCACTTGATGGATTTGCCGATCACCGAGCAGAACGCTTACTTCGGCGGTCACCTCCGGCTCATCTTGATGAAAGCCGAACGCAAAGTCCCGACCTCGCTGCTGCGCGCCGAGTGCGTCATGGAAGAAGTCGCCCACATGCAGGCCGAGAACAAGACCTTCGTCGACCGCAAGACCCGCAGCGAAATCCGCAAGGAAGTCATGAACCGGTTGCTTCCGCAAATGCCGCCGACGTTGAAAGGCATTCCTTTCGTGCTCGACGAGCGGGCCGGCATCCTCTACCTCGGCGGCACTTCGGAGAACCAACTCGACGCGTTCTGCGTCCATTTCCAGATGACGCTGGGCATCGATCTCATCCCGGTCGCGGCCGATACCGCCGCCGCCAAGCGCCACCAAGTCAAAGTCGCCGAGTGGAGCAAGACGAGTTTCTCCCCCGAGGTGGCCGATGACGAAATGGAAGACACGCCCGGCCTCGATTTCCTCACCTGGCTCTGGTTCGCCTCCGAAGCGCGCGGCGGCATCTTCAAGAGCAAGGAACACGGCGATGTCGGCGTCGCCATCGAAGGCCCCCTCCTCTTCACCCGTGAAGGTGAAGGCGCCCACGAAACTGCGCTCCGCAAGGGACTGCCGACAGTCAGCGCCGAGGCCAAGACCGCGCTCCTTTCCGGCAAGAAACTGCGCCGCGCCAAGCTGCTGGTGGCGCATGCCGACGAAAGCTGGTCCGGCACATTCGACGCCACGACGTTTGTCTTCCGCAGCCTGAAACTGCCGGAATCGAAAGAGGTCCTCGACGCCCCCTCGCGGTTCCAGGACCGCATCCAGAAACTTGGCGTCTTCCGCGAGATGTTCTTCGAACTCTTCGACCGCTTCCTTGCCGACCGGACCGACACGAAAAAGTGGAA
>OMJI01000009.1 GCA_900299315.1 Verrucomicrobiota bacterium
ACGCCCGCCGGCACGTTGCGGCCGAACAGGTAGTTCAACTGCAGGACCGGCACAAACCCCGGATCGCGCGGGCCATGAAAGTCGCGGTAGTCCGGGTTCGGGTGATCGGCGCGCGCTTCCCGAAACCGCTGGGTGCAATCGAGCACGACCGCCCGCAGATCAATCTCGTCGGCCAACGCATACGGCAGGAGCAAATCGAAGTTGTCCCCGAAATCTTGGTGGGGATGATACAGGTCAGTGACGTCGATGAGTGGTGTCTTCATGGTTTTCGACAGCGAGTGAACAGAATCAACTTACCAACCCACCGGCATCCACCGCAACGCCGTAACGCGATTCCAACTGGGGATCGAACGGCCAGACTTGCGGGAACGCCTCGCCCTCGAACAGGTCGCCGGGCTTGGCATTCGGGCCGAGCAGCGGGACATTGGCGTGGCGGTTGCCTTTGCGGCCCGGCAGGATTTTGGCAAACGGATCAACCCGCCCCCGGTACGCCGTGCCGCCGGGCATGTAGTGGATGATGAGACTGCGGCGCGGGTCGTGGGTGAGGTTTGGCCCGCTGCCGTGCAGGCAGAGACAGTGATGGATGCTCGCCTCACCGGCCTTGAGCACGCATGGTTCATCCAGCCAGTCATGCTGACCGGCGTACTTGTGTTTCAGTTGATCGAGGTCTTTGTCGTGGAACGAATCGGAGTCGGGGATCAGTCCCCACTTGTGCGAGCCGACAATCGTCCGCATGCCGCCGTTTTGGAGGTCGGTATCCTGCAGCGCAATCCAGAGGGTGCACATCCTCTGGCTGCTGGCCACCTGCCAGTGCGCGTAATCCTGATGCCACCCGATGTTGGCCGCCTTGAAGTTGGCGCCGGACGGCCCGACGCCCGGCTTGAGCACCGCCTGATCATGCCAGATGCGCACGGTGTCGCTCTCCATCAACGGTGCAACGAGCGCGCCCAGCTTGGGGGACAACACCAGCGACCGCATGTCGTCGTTGAGCCACCAGCCGTTGTTGACCTTGCGCAACTCGGGGCTGGCCAGATCGTAGGTGTACACCCGATCGAACGGATAGATGTCCCGATCGTACTCGTAGCGGAACAACCGATCGACCGCCACGCGCAGCCTTTCGAGTTGGTCGTCGGCCAGCAGTTTGGGGGTGATGAGATAGCCGCGCTCCCGGTACTCCGCCAAGGCGGCGGGAGGAAGTTGAACTGGGTTGACCTTGATCATCCGGGTGTTGTCCTCCGTTGGAATAGTTCGCTGACGAGCGGGACGACCCGCGACCACTCGGCCGTCGGGATGTCCTCGCTGAATTGCAACATGAACGGCCGCGCCGCCCCCACCTGCGTGAGCAGGGCCTCGACAAAACTGGTGATTCCCGCGCTCGATTCCCGGCACAGTGGCGCGGGAAAATTGGGCAGGATGACCTTGTCCGGCCACGCCGCCCACGCTTCCGCCAGCGTCAGGTCGTTGCCGACCTGCGGCAGGGAGAATGATTCCACCACGTCGAGCGCGCTCGCCGCCACGGCGGCTTGAATCGGCTTCAGCCGCCCGTCCATGTGAACGACGTACGGCTGCGCCACCGCGTGCGCGCGTTCGTCGTAGAACGGCTGGCAATACCGGGCGAACGCCGCCGGGGGCGTCATGTCGGCGGAAATGTTGTCCGGCTGCCAGAACACTTCCACATCGCTCTCCGCCGCCATCGCAAATGATTCGGCCAACCGCCGGTGGATCGCGTCGAGCAGTTCCGCCACCGGCGCGGGGTCGATCAGAAAATCCTCCAGAAACCGCTCCGGCCCGGCCAGTTCGAGCAAGACCTTCTGGTAGGGCGACCGGTCGAGCCGGCCGAACACCACGCCATCGTCCCCGAGATCACGCCGGCGCGCCGCCAAGCCGGCCGTGTTGCGGCGGAAGACGGTGTGCTCGACGAGATACTGCACCACCCGGTAATCGTCGCGGCCGGTGATGTAATGTTTGCGAATCCAATCGCTCCCGTAGTGCGGGTCTTGCACGGTCTCCTGCCACACCGCGCCCACCGGCGTTTCATACCGGCGCGTCTCGACGCGCTGGTCGTGCTCCCAATGAAACCGGACCTGCAACTCCGCGCCGCGCACTTCCGACACATAACCCTCGGCCAGATGCCACGGCGGCGTGAGCAGGCTGACCGGCGGAAAATAATCGCTGATGCCGAGCCCGAGGTTGCGCGCCAGCCGTTCCGTCGCGCCGGTGGGCAGATACCGTTTGTAGATCGAGACCGGCAACCGGTCCGGTCGCTCGCCGCGATACACCGCCAACATGCGCTCCCGCACCGTCATCGCCCGGCCGCCGCCTCAACTTCGGCCAGGGTCGGGATGGCCTCGACCACCCCGCGCCGCGTCACCGAGATCGCGGCGGCGTGGTTGGCAAATTGAATCGCCTCGCCGGCGGTCCGCCCGTTCCGCAAGGCGGTCAGGAACGCCCCCGCAAAAATGTCGCCCGCGCCGGTCGAGTCCACCGCCTTGACCCGCGGCGCCGGGAAATGCCGCGCTTCGGTCGCGGTCACCAACACCGCGCCCTGCTCACCGAGGGTGATGATGGCGGTCTTCACGCCCCGTTCCAGAAACCACCGGCCCGCCGCCGTTGCGCTCGCCACGTCCGTGACAGTGAGCCCGGTCAGGGTGGCGGTTTCGACTTCGTTCGGTTTGATGTAATCGAGGCACGGATACAAATCCTCCGGCAACTTCGCCGCGGGGGCCGGATCCAGAAACGTCGGCACACCGAGCGCGTGGGCTTTGCGGAGGGCGTACTCGACCACCCGCCGGTCGTTCTCCAGTTGGCAGCCGACGATGAACGAATCCCGCAACGCGCTTTCGCTCGCGTCAATGTCCGCCGGGGACAACCGGGCATTCGCCCCCAACACCACCGAGATCAGGTTGTGACCGGCTTGATCAATCAAGATGACACTGATGCCGGTATGGATGGTCGGGTCAACCTGCAACGTGCCCACGTCGATCCCCAACCGCTTGTACATCATCAACGCATCCTGCCCGTACTTGTCGAACCCAATCCGGCCGATGAACCGCACCGGCGCGCCCAGCCGCGACGCCGCGACCGCCTGGTTCGATCCCTTGCCGCCACCCCCCTCGTAAAACTCCTCGCCAATCACCGTCTCGCCGCGCGTCGGCAGCCGGTCACCGCGCAGGAACAGCCCGACGTTGTAACTGCCAATGATCGTAATCGGTTTCATCCGAGATTTCCCATTTGAACGCTGTGACCGCTCTCTGCCGGCAGCGCCTTAGTAAAAGTAAGTGCTGTCGTAGCCTTGGACGAAGCCGGGCGGGGAACTGCCGCTGGCGTTGGCAGCGGTCATGGCGGCCACGTCAAACTGGCTGCTCTTTTTCCAGATCACGTGGCCGTCGCCGTACAGCTCGTTGACCCCAGGGACGGTCGCGGGTGGGGCGACTTCCCATTTGCCGCGGCCGTCGTGATTGTAAATCCACAACCCCGGCGCATAGGGATACCCCGGCCGGCGGGCCAACAACCCATCGGCCATCAGCAGCCGGTCGGCGACCAGTTCCTTGCCCGTCAATTCCGTCGCCGCCGTGGCATTCGCCCACGCCACCCCGGCAAAGTAGGAGTAGTCTAACCCCATCCAGTTGTAGGACGGCAGATAGCCCATCGTCGCGGCGTCTTTGGCGCGGGCGCCGGACGGGCACAGCCAGATGCCGCCGTAGGACTGCTGGGTTGGATACACCCCGCCCACGTAGCGCACGAGGATATCCACCGCCAATTCACCCGCCACGCCGCCATAGGCCACCGCATTGGACGAGATCAGGGAGGCGGTATTCGGGTACCAATTCCCAAACCGGGTCGAGGTGCTCATCAACTGGCCGTTGGACTCGCCGGCGTAGGCCGTCACCGCCAGTGACCACTGGCGCAGGTTGCTGCTGCAAACCGCGCGGTTGGCAGTTTCGCGCGCCCGTTTGAGTGCCGGCAGCACCAAGGCCGCCAGCAATGCGATGATTGCGATCACCACAAGGAGCTCGATAAGCGTGAATGCTCTGACGCGGGGAGACGAAAGCAAGTGTGTGTTCCGCACCCGGTAGGGACGGCTCTCCGAGCCGTCCGTAATGCGGGTGTTGACCGGGCGGACGGCTCGGAGAGCCGTCCCTACCAGCGGGCGGATCTCATTCACCAGTTGCTCCGCGACTGTGCCGACGGCGCCACGCCCAGTAGAGCGTCGCGAGGCCGGAGACGAAGAGGAAAATCGTCGAGGGTTCGGGGATCATCGTAACCAACAGTTGCACGTTGTCGAAGTTGACCTGATTGCCAGAACCGGGGCCTTTAAGGCCGACAAGCTGGATCTGCAGGGGCTGGGCAATTGCGGTCAGGTTCGTGTAGACCACGGTGGAGGTCACCCAACCGCCGTTCGGGAGCGCCAAGCTGTTGTTATCTTGCGCGAGCAGCGTGAAGGATCCGAGCGAGCTGCCGTAGCCGAGGCGCACGGCATACCCATTGTTCGGCGTATCCAGCCGGTCGCCGACGTTGACGGTCAGGGTGTAAATCATGTTGGCCTCGAGCGTGAGGTTAATAATCTGAGCGACGATACTGTCTTCCGTGCTGCCAGTACTGTCGCTGTACGCCCAGAGCACGTTGTTGCCTTCGGGCGCATTGCCGCTCGCATACATGCTCGTGCTCGGGTTCAGAATGCCAGCATTCCGATAGGAGCTGGCGGCGTTGTTGGTCCAGCCACCGGGCAAGGTCGGCGCGCTCGGTGTGGTATAAATGAAATTGCCATCCCCCAAAGTCGGGTTCTCAAACCCGGCATTCACTGGCGTAATCCGGTACTGACGCGGGCTGGAGGCGAAGGAGAGGTTCGGCGCCATGAACCCGTCATTGCTGGCGGCGTTAAAGGTCGGATACACCAACGTCGTGCCCACG
>OMJI01000010.1 GCA_900299315.1 Verrucomicrobiota bacterium
ATTTGCCGCCAAACGCTCGGGCATCTGCTTCACAGCCGACTCAAAATCAGCACCGGTCCGGTCCATCTTGTTCACAAAGGGAATGCGCGGAACCTTGTACTTATTGGCCTGCCGCCAGACGGTCTCCGACTGCGGTTCCACCCCACCAACCGCACAGAACACCGCACACGCGCCGTCCAACACGCGCAAGCTACGCTCGACCTCGACCGTGAAGTCAACGTGGCCGGGCGTGTCGATGATGTTCACGCGATGCTCGCGCCAGAAACAGGTCGTCGCCGCGCTCGTGATCGTGATGCCACGCTCGCGCTCCTGCTCCATCCAGTCCATCGTTGCCGTGCCTTCATGCACTTCGCCGACCTTGTAGACCTTGCCTGTATAGAAAAGGATTCGCTCGGTGGTCGTCGTCTTGCCGGCGTCGATGTGCGCGCAGATCCCGATGTTCCGGGTGCGCTCCAAGGGCACAAGCCGGCCCGACGCCGTGCCGCCCTTGGCACTCGTTACTTGTTTCGATTTTTCAGCGACGGCTTCCATCCGAGTCTGTCCAAATTAAGCGAAAAATGTCCTGTTGTTGTTCTGGGATAATCCGACGAGGAACTACCACCGGTAATGAGCGAACGCACGGTTGGCTTGCGCCATCTTGTGCGTGTCCTCACGCTTCTTCACCGCTGAGCCGGTATTGTTCGAGGCGTCCATGATTTCCGCCGCCAAGGCGTCTGTCATTCCCACCCCGCGCCGACCGCGCGCGTAATCAATCATCCACCGCATCGCCAACGCTTCTTGGCGTTCCGGCGAAACTTCTACGGGCACCTGATAATTGGCACCGCCCACGCGCCGCGACTTCACTTCCAAGCGCGGCTTCACGTTCTCCAGCGCGGAACTGAAAATGTCCGTTGGCGACTTGTCCTTCACCTTTTCCCCGATCCGGTCAAAGGCGCCGTAGACAATCCGCTCGGCCACGGACTTCTTACCGGCTTGCATCACCGTGTTAATCAACCGCGTCACGACCTGACTGCCGTACCGGCCGTCCGCCGCGCGCTCTCGTTTCTCTGATCGTCGTCTCCGCATGGGTCTCTAAAATTGGTTAAGCTTTGGCGGCGGGCTTCGCGCCGCCGTCCTTCGGACGTTTCACGCCGTACTTCGACCGGCTGCGGCGGCGCTTGTCCACGCCAAGGGCGTCGAGCGTCCCGCGCACGATGTGATACCGCACACCCGGCAAATCCTTCACGCGGCCACCGCGCACGAGCACGATCGAGTGCTCCTGCAGGTTGTGTCCCTCGTCCGGGATGTACGCAATCACTTCCGTCCCGTTCGTCAGGCGCACCTTGGCCACCTTCCGCAACGCCGAGTTCGGCTTCTTCGGCGTGCGCGTCATCACTTGCAAACAGACACCGCGGCGCTGCGGACAATTGTCCAGCGCTGGCGATTTCGATTTCCCGCGAATCGCCCGGCGTCCTTTGCGAATCAATTGATTGATTGTCGGCATATCCTTGAATCTTCTGGCCTACCGGCCCGAAGGAGCGCGAAAACTATCAGACGCTCCCGGGCAACGCAAGCCCTTTGTCGCAACTTTCTTATCCGGCCGCCTGGAGCACTTCCTCCGCGCCGCTCAACTCTTCTTTCGGGCCCTCGACCGGCTCGACCAGCGGCACCAACCGAACGCCGCGCGCCTTCCCGTAGCCAGTACCGGCGGGGATCAAGTGACCCATGATGACGTTTTCTTTGAACCCGTTCAACATGTCCACGCGACCCAGCGTCGCCGCTTCCGTGAGCACGCGCGTCGTGTCTTGGAACGAAGCGGCGCTGATGAATGACTCGGTTTCGAGCGAGGCCTTCGTGATGCCCAGCAACACCGGCTGCGCTTCGGCCGGTTTGCCACCGGCTTCTTGGATGCGCTTGTTCTCTTCCTCGAACGTAATCTTGTCGATCTGGTCGCCCCAGAGGAACGTGGTGTCGCCCGGGTCAATGATGCGGACCTTGCGCAACATCTGGCGCACAATGATCTCAATGTGCTTGTCGTTGATCTCAACGCCTTGCAGCCGGTAAACCTCCTGCACTTCGTTGACGAGATATTCCTGCAAGTCTTGCGGCCCGCAGACCTCGAGAATTTCGTGCGGCACCACCGGCCCTTCGGTGAGTTGCTGCCCCTTCTTCACCGAGTCGCCACGGAACACGATGATGTGTTTTGAGTGCGCGATGAGATGCTCTTCTTCCGCACCGGTCTTCGGGTCGCGAACGACGATGCGGCGTTTGCCGCGCGCCGTACCCGCGAAGTCCACAATCCCATCGATCTTCGCGATCTCCGCCGCGTCCTTCGGCCGCCGGGCTTCGAACAACTCCGCCACGCGCGGGAGACCGCCGGTGATATCGCGAGTCGTGAGCATCTTGCGCGGCGTCTTCGCCAGCAACGCGCCGGCGTTGTGCCGCTGCCCTTCCTCCACCACGATGTGCGCGCCAGCCGGGATCGCGTAGAACGCGACCACCTCGCCCGCATCGTTCGTGATGTTGATCTGCGGATGCAAATCTTCTTTGTGCTCGATGACGATCGTGCCCATCAACCCGGTCGCCTCGTCCTGCTCGCGCTTGACGGTGACGCCCTCGATGATGTCGTGGAACTTGATCGTACCAGCCACTTCCGAAAGCACCGGCACGTTGTGCGGGTCCCACTGGACGAACACGTCGCCCTTCTTGACCTTGCCGCCATCCGCGACGCTCAACTCCGCGCCGATGACGACATTGTAACGCTCGAGTTCCCGGCCCTCGTCGTTGGTGATAATGACCTGGCCGTTCTTGTTGAGCACCACGTAAGTCCCCTCGGTCCGCTGCACCGCGCGCAAGTCCTGATACCGAACGATACCGTCGTTCTTCGCGCGAATCTGCGGCTGCTTGAACACCTGCGACGCCGTACCACCGATATGGAACGTACGCATCGTGAGCTGCGTACCGGGTTCGCCAATCGACTGGGCGGCGATGATGCCGACCGCTTGGCCGACCGCCGCGACTTTGCTGGTCGCGAGGTTGCGCCCATAGCACAACGCACAGACACCACGCCGAGACTCGCAAGTGAGCACCGACCGGATCTTGATCTTCTCAATGCCCAGCCGCGAAACTGTATCAGCCGCGGACTCGTCGATCTCGGTGTTGGCCTTGATGACTTTCTTGCGACTGATCGGATCGACGATGTCTTCCACCGCGATGCGGCCAACAATGCGCTCGCTGAGTTTGACGATTTCGTCTTCGCCTTCGTAGATCGGCTTGACCCAGATGCCGTTGACCGTGCCGCAATCTTCCTCGCGGATGATGACATCCTGCGAAACGTCCACGAGCTTGCGGGTGAGATACCCGGAGTCCGCGGTCTTGAGAGCGGTATCCGCCAAACCTTTGCGGGCGCCGTGTGTGGAGATGAAGTACTCCAGCACACTCAGACCTTCCCGGAAGTTCGAGAGAATCGGCCGTTCGATGATTTCGCCGGAGGGCTTGGCCATCAAGCCGCGCATGCCGGCGAGCTGCCGGATCTGCTGCTTGGAACCACGCGCCTTGGAATCGACCATGATGAACACCGGGTTGAGCTCCTTCTTCCCGTTGTTGTGTTCCATCGTGGCGTACATGACATTCGAGATCAGGTCGGTGGCGTGCGTCCAGATGTCGATGATCTTGTTGTAGCGCTCGCCGTCGGTGATGATACCGCGCCGGTACTGCTTCTCGACTTCGCCCACCTGCTTCATCGCATCGCCGATGACTTGTTCCTTTTCCTTCGGGATGATCATGTCGACGAGACCGATCGAGACACCCGCGCGCGTGGCGTACTTGAACCCAAGCTCCTTGAGCCGGTCGAGCACTTCCACGGTCCGCGCATGACCGACGGTCCGGTAGCACTGCCAGATGATTTCGCCGAGCGTGCCCTTGCTGACGTTCTTGTTGAAGAAGCCCAGTTCCGCCGGCCAGATTTCATTGAACAGCACGCGACCAACGGTGGTCTCGATCACCTTCGACGCCGCATCGCCGTAAACAGTCTGCCGGCCATAGTCGGGATTGGCCAACCGGATCCGCTCGTGGATCCGAACATCGTTTTCATCATAGGCGAAGAAAACTTCCTGCGGACTGCCGAACAACTTCAGCCGCTTCTTCACGCCGGCATTGTGGCGATCTTCGCGACCGGTATTGGTGAGATAGTATGCGCCCAACGCAATGTCCTGCGTCGGCGTGGTGACCGGCTTGCCGCTCGAGGGCGAGAAGATGTTGTTCGTCGCCAGCATCAGCAACCGGGCTTCCATCTGAGCCTCAACCGACAACGGCACGTGAACGGCCATCTGATCGCCGTCGAAGTCGGCGTTGTACGCCGTGCAAACGAGCGGATGAATCCGGATCGCATCGCCTTCGATCAATTGCGGCTCGAACGCCTGGATCGAGAGACGGTGGAGTGTCGGGGCGCGATTGAGTAGTACCGGGTGACCCTTGGTGACCTCATCGAGAATGTCCCAGACTTCCGGTGACTGCCGCTCAATCATCTTCTTGGCCGACCGGATCGTGTGGACCAAACCCATCTCACGCAGCCGCCGGATGATGAACGGCTCGAACAACACGAGCGCCATCTTCTTCGGCAGACCGCACTGATTCAATTTAAGTTCCGGCCCGATCACGATGACCGACCGGCCCGAGTAATCGACGCGCTTGCCGAGCAGGTTCTGGCGGAACCGACCGGACTTGCCCTTCAGCATGTCGGCGAGCGACTTTAACGACCGCCCACCGGCGCCCGTGACCGGGCGGCCGTG
>OMJI01000011.1 GCA_900299315.1 Verrucomicrobiota bacterium
TCGTCGTGTGTGTAGATGCGGAACCGCTCGTTCATGAACGCCGCCTGCACCCGGTCGGCTCCGTCACCGGCCACGACCACGGCAGTCGGCACGCCGCGTCCCACTTCCTCCGCATGACTCGGCCCTGAGAGCACCACGACATCCCGGTCTAGTTCCTCATGAACGACCTCGCTCATCCGCGCGTCGGTGTCCACTTCGATGCCCTTGGCGACGTGAACGAGAATCGCGTGGGCCGGCAGGTGGGGCTTGAGCTGCTGGCAAATCGGTCGCATCCCGTGTGACGGCACTGCGAGCACCACCATCTCCGGCTTGTGCAACGCCGCGGCTGTGTCGAGCGTGACGCGAATGTCTTCCGGGATTGCCACGCCCGGCAGGAACAGCTTGTTCTCACGGTGTTGGAGGATGGGATCAACTTCTTCCGCCAAACGTCCCCACAAAGTGACTTTGTGACCGTTGGAATGGAGCAGAACCGCAAGGGCTGTTCCCCAACCACCGGTGCCAATGACTGTCGCATTCATAATTCGTTTGTAGTCGCGCGATTCATCGCGCGAGAGGCGGCGGCGATAAATCGCCGCACTACGAACCTTTTTTACCTCCGATTCGGTTTTCCGTCCCGGCCAGCAACCGCTGGATGTTGGGCTTGTGTTTGTAGATGGCGAGCGCGCCGACGACGGACGTGAAAATGATCAGTTTGGGTTCGCCCACGATCAACCAAGTCGCCACCGGCACGACCGCCGCCGCCGTGATGGATGCCAGCGAGACGTAACGCGAGATGCCAAACACCACGCCCCACGCACCGAGCGCGCAGAGCAGGGGCAGGGGCAGGAACGCCAACAGCGCTCCGGCGCTGGTTGCGATGCCTTTGCCGCCCTTGAACTTCAGCCAGCACGTCCAGTTATGCCCGGCAATCACCGCGATGCAGCAGATGATTTGCAGCAGGCTGACGTCAACTGTAGCCGCAGCGTGAGCTGCGGCCGAAGCTGACGCTTCGGCTACAGCGCTGACAATGCGTGGCGCAAAGAATACCGGCAAGAACCCCTTCAGCGCATCGATCACCAATACCGCGATGCCGGGGCCTTTGCCGAGCGCCCGCATCACGTTCGTCGCGCCGATGTTTCCGCTGCCCACCGTCCGCACATCAATCCCGCGCGCCTTCCCCCAGACAAACCCGGTCGGGATCGAGCCTAGCAGATACGACGCAATCGCGCACGCGGCGTAGGTGGCTGTCGTCATGTCGCGGAGTCTAGTCGAAACGCGCGCACGGCGGCAAACCACAAAACGACCAACACCGCGCAGACGCCGACAAACACATCACCGTGACGGACGTAGAAGGTTTGGCCGGCTTGGATCGGTACCGGCATTTCGAACGTCAGTGCTGCTTCAGTGAACGGTTGCAGTTCCGCGCGGATGACGCCGCATTCGTCGATAACGCAGCTGACGCCGTTATTCGTCGACCGGATCAGGGGCCGGCGGGTCTCGATGGCGCGGAAGACGGCGTTCGCCAGATGCATCGCCGCGGCGGGCGAGTCGCGGAACCAGGCGTCATTGGTCAGGTTCACCATGAAGTCCACACCGCGTGCGGCAAATTGCCGGTAGAGATGCGGCACGGTGTCCTCGAAACAGATGACCGCGCCGAAACGGAAATCACCGGCTTCAAACACCGTGTGCTCCCTCCCGCGCTGAAAACCGTAGCCCTGCGTCACGTCGTAACCGTCGGGACCAATGACGCTGAGGAAGCGGGCGGTGAGGCGTTGGAGCGGGACGTATTCGCCGAAGGGGACGAGGTGGATCTTCCGGTACTCTTGGACGAGCTCACCGGCCGGCGAGATGAGGATAGCGGCGTTGTAAGCCTCGGGCGGTTTGCTGTAAGGCCGGTAATCAATCGTGCCGGTTAGCAACCACGCGCCACTCGTCACGGCGACGTTCGTTGCGAGCTCGAATGACACGGGATCATAGCGGAGCGGTTCGGGGGCGGCGGTTTCCGGCCAGATGATGAGGTCGGGCTTGGTGACAGCGGCTGTTTGGGTCAGGTCATGATGCCGGTGTAGCACCATCTCCTTCTCGCCGGGGACGAACTTGAGCGATTGCGGGATGTTGGCCTGCACGAGCGCCAAGCGGAGCGGTCGGTGCGGCCGGGAGTTGCGCGCCGCCAATTCACGCGCGCCGTGGATGAACATCAGGCACACGGTGATCATCACCGCATACAACTCCCAGCTCAACCGTCGAATCGGCTGTCCGGCTTTCAGGTGCGCCGCGAACCGGCAGGTGATGCAGTAGAAAATCATGTTCACTGCGACCAGCAATGCCGACACGCCGTACACGCCGGTAACGCTGGCGAATTGCAGCAGCGACGCTGCCCGGTATTGGCTGGCACCCAGACAATTCCAGCCAAACCCGCCCAGCAGAAATCGCCCGCGCACCCATTCGAGCACGACCCAACCGGCCCCGCAGAGGATCGCCACGAGGAGATTCCGGAGCGGGGTGTCGCGGGAATCACGCCAGCGCAAAACAAATCGAAACCAAGCTCCGGCTGCTCCGAGGTAAAGTGGGAGAAATGCAATCAACGCCACAGCGCCTGGCACGGTGACATGGCCAATCCACCAAAGCGTCATTCCAAAGAAAACCAAGCCGGCAATGTAGCCACGCCGGAACGCTTCACCCCAGTCGCAATCGCGGACAGCGAAGAGCAGAGGCAGTAATCCCAGCCAAGCGAGTTGAAACGCCTCGAACGGCGGGAACGCCAGCGCCAGCAGCAGACCCGTTGCGGCGGGTAATAGCCAGCGCGATAGCCACGGTCTTGTGGAAGCGGATTTCATCCGCGACCGGTGTGGTAGTCGCGGTTACAAACCGCTCCCACAAAACA
>OMJI01000012.1 GCA_900299315.1 Verrucomicrobiota bacterium
AACGCCCCGCTTCTCATCCTCCACAGCCGCGACGATGAGGTTTTCTCCTTCACTCACGCCCAACGCCTCTTCGCCGCCGCCCCCGAACCGAAGCGACTAGTCGAGTTGCGCGGCGGTCACAACGACTCGTTTGTCGTGAGTGCCGAGGTCTACACGACCGCGCTCCGGCAGTTCCTCCATGGGCTTGACGGTGCTGCGTCGAGCCGGTAAACCGTAGCCATGCCAGAAATTCAACCCTTTGCCGGAGTTCTGTTCAACACCCAGAAAGTCAACCCCGCCGACGTGCTCACGCAGCCGTACGACAAGATCACCCCGGCGATGCAGGAGAAGTATATCAAGGCGTCGCCGTTCAACTTGATTCGCATCGAGCTCGGCAAGTCTGAACCGACGGACTCCGATGCGAACAACAAGTACACACGCGCCGCGGCATTGTATCAGCAGTGGTTGAAGGACGGCATCCTCCGCCGCTCGGCCAAGCCGGCACTGTATTACCTCGAACAGAAATTTGCCGCACCCGACGGCTCGGGCACGCGCACGCGCAAGGCGCTCATCGCCCGTGTGAAGTTGCATCGCTGGGACGAGGGCGAGGTGTTGCCGCACGAGCACACGCTCTCAAAACCGAAAGCCGACCGGATGGCGTTGCTAAAGGCGACCGGCTCGCAGCAGGGGCAGATTTTTATGCTCTACCCGCAGCCGATGAAACTGCCGACCACCGGCACGAAGTTGTTTGAGTTGGTGGATGATTATCAGGTCACCAACACGCTCTACGAGATCACCGACCCTGCCGCGATTCAATCCATCCAAGCCGCGCTCGGCAAACAGAAGTTCTACATTGCCGACGGTCATCACCGGTACGAGACGGCCATCGCCTTCCGTGACGAGGCACAGACCGAAGCCAGCCGGTACGTCATGGCCACGCTGGTGGATATGAATGATCCCGGCCTCGTCGTTCTGCCCACGCATCGCACGGTGACAAACCTGAAAGACTTCGACTCCGGCAAGTTTCTCCACCGGCTGGCGAAGGATTTCAGCGTCGCGGCCCACGCCGACCTCAAGTCCCTGCTGGCGGCGCTGAAGCAAACCCCGCACGGCATCGGCATGTTGCTCGACGGCAAATTCGCCCTGCTTGCGCCGCGTCAGTTGGCCTCGCTCACACCGCTGTTCAAGGACAAGCCGCCGCTCTGGGACAAGCTCGACGTGGCGATCCTGCACGTCGCCATCCTCGAAGCCATGCTCGGCATCGACGAGCAGCGGTTACGCGAGGAAGCCAACGTCACCTACTGGCGGGAGCCCGACCTCGCCGCACAGGAAGTCGCGTCCGGCAAAGCGCAGATCGCATTCTTCCTCAGCCCCACCCCGGTCCACGACGTGAAAGAAATCGCCGACGCCCGGTCGCGCATGCCGCAGAAGAGCACCGACTTTTATCCCAAGCTGTTGTCCGGTATCGTCATCAACGAGGTGCGCTAGATGTTGCCGATGCGGGAGCAGAAGCCGAAGGGTACCGGCGAAGCCGTCGAGGATGTGCACTTCGAGATCGAGTTCTTCCGTGGCGTCATCCGTCGCGACCCGCGGCACATCGAGGCGCTCCAGATTCTCGGCGACGCGTACACCAAGACCGGTCAGTGGGAAAAGGGCCTCAAGATCGACGTCCGTCTCGCCAAGCTCTGCCCGACCAATCCGATCGTGTTCTACAACCTCTCCTGCAGCTACGCCCTGCTCCAGCGGGCCGACGAGGCGCTCGCCGCCCTGACCAAGGCGATCAGCCTCGGCTACGCGGACGCCGATTGGCTGGAACAAGACCCGGACCTCAAGAACATCCGGGAAGACGCCCGCTTCCGCGAACTCTGCCGGCAGCTCAGTCGGTAGCGGTCAGCCCTTCTCGAACACCTCGTCCACGTCCATCCCCAGCTTCTGCATCCGGTACCGCAACGCGTGCCGGGTGATGCCCAGCGCCGCCGCCGTGTCGTTGATCTTCCCGCGATGCTGACGCAGCGCCTGTTCGATCAGCCCGCGCTCGTAATCCGCCACCGCCGCTTCGAGATTGGCCGGGATCGGCTGGCCGGTGGCGACCGGCTCGCCGAGTGCGGTCGGGAGACTCTGCGCCCGGATGTTGTCGGTGGTCTCGACGATGACGGCGCGCTCGATCGCGTTGCGGAGTTCGCGGACGTTGCCCGGCCAAGGATAGCCGAGCATCAACCGCATGGCCGGCTCGGAAAAACTCACGATGCGTTTGCCCATCGCCTCGGCGAACTGATGGAGAAAATGATTCGCCAGCAATTCAATATCACCGGTCCGCTCGCGCAACGCCGGGAACTTGATCTGCACGACGTTGAGCCGGTGATACAGGTCTTGGCGGAACTTACCGGACGAGAGTGCTTCCTTCAGGTTCTGGTTCGTTGCCGCGATGACGCGAACGTTCACCTTGATGGTTTCGTTGCCGCCGACGCGCTGGAATTGTTTCTCCTCCAAGACGCGGAGCAATTTCGACTGCAGCTGCGGCCCCATGTCGCCGATCTCATCGAGGAACAGCGTCCCACCATCCGCCTCCTCGAACCGACCAATTCGTTGCCGCACCGCCCCGGTAAACGCGCCCTTCTCGTGCCCAAACAACTCGCTCTCCAGCAGGTTTTCCGGAATCGCCGCGCAGTTGATACCGATGAACGGCTGTTCCGACCGGGAGCTGTGAATGTGCAGCGCGCTCGCCGCCATCTCCTTGCCGGTACCGCTTTCGCCGACCAGCAGCACGGTCGCTTCCGTCGGGGCCGTGACCTTGATTAGCTCCCGGACCTCGCGCATGGCCGGGCTCAGACCGATGAGATCATCGAGGCCAAACCGCCGGCCCAGCATTCCCTTGAGTTGCCGGTTCTCCTCCTGCAACAACTCATCGCGCATCACGGTGCGCACGACGTGGATCAATTCCTCGGGATCGAACGGCTTGGCGATGTAATCCGCCGCGCCGCCCTTGATCGCCTGCACCGCGAGCTTGGGCGTGGCATAGGCCGTCATCATCACCACCGGGATGTGCGGGTAGCGCTGCCGGGTTTCCGCAAGCAATTCGAAGCCGTCCACGGCCGGCATCCGCGCGTCGGTCAGGATGACGTGCACCGGCTTCTCGGCCAACTTCTCCAGCGCGGCCCGGCCCGACTGCGCCTGCACCACGTCGAAGCCTTCCGCCCGCAAGATGGAATCCACCGTGCGGAGCATGTTCTGCTCGTCGTCCGCCACCATGACTGTTGCGCGCGCCATTATTCCTCCGTATCAGCCGAAAGCTGCGCCGGCAATACTAACGTGAACCGGGTGCCTTCGCCTACCTTGGAATTCACCCAGATCACGCCGCCATACGTTTCCACGATGTTCTTCACGATCGCCAAGCCGAGCCCGGTCCCTTTCGGTTTCGTCGTGTAGAACGCGTCGAACACCCGCCCCACGTCGTCGGCCGGTATGCCCACGCCGGTATCGCTGATCCGAATCTCGATCTTCCCGCCGCCCGCGTACCGGGTCTGCAACGTCAGTGTGCCGCCCTCCGGCATCGCTTCCAGCGCATTCTGGATGAGGTTGAGAAAACTCTCCTCCAACTGGGCCCGGTGCGCCACAAATGCCGGCAAGCCCGGCTCCAGCCGCTTCTCCACGCAAATCTTCCCGGCCCCCGCCGCCGCGACCGCCTGCGCCAACGCCTGCTCCAACGCCCGATTCACATCCACCGGCTCGATCCGCCCTTCGCTCAGCCGGGCGTAATCCATCAACTGCGTCAAAATCTTGTCGCACCGTCCCACCTCGTCGCGGATCACGGCCACCTGTTCCTGCCCGGGCGTCAGCTGCCGCTGCAAGAGGTACGCGGCGTTGTTGATGATGCCGAGCGGATTCTTCAACTGGTGCGCCATCTCCGCCGCGAGCCGGCCACTGGCCGCCGCGCTCTGTTCGCGCAACTCGAACTCGTGCCGGGCCCGGCTCCGTTGCCGGTCGCGCTGCAACAGCACGTACACGCCCCAGCAACACATGCTGATCAACAACAGCACCATCAGTCGCAGCCAGTACAACTCGTCGCCGAAGAAATGCCACGTCTCCTCCGCCAGCATCACCGCCAGTGTGTAAAACACCGCCGCGCCGATGTTCAGGATGATCTGCTGCCAGAACACCGGGAAGTTCACCGCGCTGCGAATCATCAAGCCGATGTACAGCCAGAACAAAACGCTCTCGAGCCCACCGGTAAAGTAAATCAAGCCCGACAGGAACAGCGTGTCCAAGATCGCCAGCCAAAACGCGCTGAACCGCAACAACCACGGCAGCGTCCGCCCCAGCCGCGCGGCCAGCAGCAACGACCAGAAGATCAGGTTGCTGATCCCGTATGAGTTCAACTGCGCGATGTACGCCTGCCCCGCCTGCGCATCCTCGGGCGTCGCAGTCGCCAGCGTGCCGCGGAGTTCGTTCTGGTAAAAGTACGAGGCGGCGATGAACGCGACGAACTTGATCGGCAGCATCACGTTCGTCTCAACCAGCAGGATGCGCCGCAATTGCGCCTCGCGTTGCTGCTCCGTGAGCCGCACCTGCACCAGCTTGCCGACGAATTTCCTCAGCGCATTCGTGACAACACCCGTTCGAGAATCGCCGCCGCCACGTCCCGCTTCGGCATCTCCGGCAACCGTTCCCGCGTTCCGTCGGCGGCAAAGATGGTCACCACATTCGTCTCCGCATCAAACGCGCTGGCCTCGTTCGCCACGATCAAATCGAGGTTCTTCCGCCGCAGCTTGTCTTGCGCGTACTTCTCCAAGTCATCGGTCTCCACCGCGAAGCCAACCAGCACTTGCCGGCTCTTGCGCCGGCCGAGCTCCGCGAGAATGTCGGTCGTCGGCTCGAGTTCGAGGGATAGATTCATCGCTTGCTTCTTCAGCTTGTGCCCGGCCACCTGCTTCGGCCGGAAGTCACACACCGCCGCCGCCATGATCACCACGTCTGCCGCCTCGTACCGGGCGAAAACCGCTTCCGCCATTTCCGCCGCGGACACGACCGGCACGACTTCCACCCCGATTGGCGCCGCCAAGCTCACCGGCCCGCTCACCAACGTCACCGGCCCGTGTTTCTGCGCCGCCTCCGCCAAGGCATAGCCCATCTTGCCAGACGAGCGGTTCGAGAGGTAGCGCACCGGATCGAAATGCTCCCGCGTCGGCCCGGCTGTGATCAAGAAGCGCATCAGCTCAAGAGTTGATTAGCGCGCGTCACAATTCCCTCCACGCTCCACAGCCGGCCAATGCCCTCATAGCCGCACGCCAACATTCCTTTGTCGGGCCCGATGAGTTCCACGCCGCGCTTGATGAGTGTCTGGACGTTCTCCGCGGTGGCCGGGTGCAACCACATCTTGCCGTTCATGGCCGGGGCGACGAGCACCTTGGCTTCCGGCCGCAACGCCAGTGCGATGGTTGAGAGCGCGTCGTCGGCAATTCCGTGCGCGAGCTTCGCCACGACGTTCGCCGTGGCCGGGGCGATCAAGAGCAAGTCCGCCTTGTCGGCCACCTGCAGGTGCGACGGGCGCCAGTCGCCCTCGCCTTCCTCGAATAGATCCACCGTGACCGGGTGCTGGGACAAGGTTTGCAACGTCAGTGGCGTGATGAAATGCGCCGCGTCCCGGGTCATGACGCAGAACACGTCGTGCCCGGCTTTCGCAAGCTGGCTCGTGATGTCCGCCGCTTTGTAAGCGGCGATGGAACCGGTAACACCTAGAATGACAGTTCTTTTTGCTGCCATGGATTGTCCTTTGGCTGCCGGCTCGACCGGCATTTCTCGGCAATCAGGATCGATTTGCCCTGTGCAAAATCATCATCAAGCGAACCGCTCACGATCACGTAATCATACTCCCGCCAATGCGCCATCTCGCGTTCCGCCAGCGCCAGGCGCTTCTTGATCGTCTCATCGCTGTCCGTCCCACGCCGGCGCAACCGGGTTTCGAGCAACTCGAGCGACGGCGGCATCAGGAAGATCGACACCAACGCCTGCGGGTACGCAAACCCACCGGCGCGGATGCGTTGCATGACCTGACCGGCCCCCTGGACCTCGATGTCGAGCAACACGTCTTTGCCAACCGCCAACTGGTCTTCGAGGAACCGCCGGGGCGTGCCGTAGTAATTGCCGTTGTACTTCGCGTGCTCCAGAAAATCATCCTGTGCAATCCGTTTCTCGAACTCGGCCGGGGTCAGAAAGAAGTAGTCGCGGCCATCCTGCTCGCCGCCGCGCGGCGCTCGCGTGGTGCAGGAGACGGAGTAAATCAGGTTGGTCGACCAGTTCAGCAATCGCTGACAGAGCGAACTCTTCCCGCCGCCCGAAGGCGCCGAGATCATCACGATCAAGCCGGTGCGCTGGTCGTTCATTCGATGTTCTGCACCTGTTCGCGAATCTTCTCCAACTCTGCTTTCAGTTGCACCACCACCCGGGAAATCTCCGCGGCATTCGCCTTCGAGCCGATGGTGTTGATCTCGCGGTTCATTTCCTGCGAGAGAAAATCCAACGTCCGTCCCACCGGCTCCTTGCTCGTCAGGCAATCGCGGAACTGTTTGAAATGACTCTCCAACCGGGTCAGCTCTTCCGAAATATCACACCGGTCGGCAAAGAACACGACCTCCTTTACGAGCCGCTCGTCATCCAACGGCACCGTCAACCCGGCCTCGGCGACGCGCGCGTGCAGTTGTTCCCGGTAGCGTTTCACTGTCTCGGGCGCGACCTTCCGAATCTCCGCCACGCCGGTCACCAACGTCGCCAACCGCGTCTCCAAATCCGCCGCGAGATGCTTGCCTTCCTTCTCCCGCATCTTCACCAAGCCACCGAGCGCCTTCTGCAACGCCGCCTGCACCTGCGGCCAGACCGACTCCACATCCACGGTCGTCTCCGCCAACTTCAGCACCCCCGGCGCGCGCAACACCGTGTCGAGCGTCACCGCGCCGTCGAGCTTCGTCTTCCTCTGCAACTTGCGGATCGCGCTGACGTACGCCAGCGCCAGTGCCTCGTCCAATTCCACCTGTTCCTCGGCCTTGCCGGCACTGCGATGGTAGGCGACGACCGCGTTGATCTTGCCGCGCGCCAACACCGCGTTGATCTCGTCCCGGATCCGCGGCTCCAACTCCGCCAGTTCCTTCGGCAAATTGATGGCGATGTCCGACTGCTTCCGGTTCACCGAGTTCAACTCGACGGTGAACTTGAAGCCTTCCCGGGCACTCTCGCCGTGCCCATATCCGGTCATGCTCCGCATAAAATTGCTCATCCTTCTGTAGCCGAAGCGTGAGCTTCGGCCGCAGCTTACGCTGCGGCTACAGTTTCAACATCTCCGCAACTTGTGTCACATCCTTGTCGCCGCGACCGCTCATGTTCACGATCACCAGCGATTTCTTCCCGAGTTTCTTCGCGTGCTTCATCACCCACGCCACCGCGTGCGCCGACTCCAAAGCCGGGATGATCCCCTCGACGCGCGAGCAAAACTGAAACGCCTCCAGCGCCTCGGTGTCCGTGGCGAAGCTGTACTCGATGCGTTTCTGATCGCGAAGATAACTGTGTTCCGGCCCGATGGCCGCGTAATCCAGCCCGGCACTCACCGAATGCGTCAGCATGATTTGGCCGTCGTGATCCTGCAGCACGTAAGTCCGGGTGCCTTGCAACACACCGAGCGAACCGCCCTTCTGGAACCGGGCGGCATGGTCACCGGGCTTGATGCCGCGGCCGCCACCCTCCACGCCCATCATCCGCACGCCCTTGTCGCCCAGAAAGGCGTGAAACAGGCCGATCGAATTGCTCCCACCGCCAACGCACGCCACGAGGAGGTCCGGCAACCGTTCTTCCTGTTCGAGAATCTGCCGGCGCGCCTCCCGGCCCGTCACGCTCTGGAAATCGCGGACCATCATCGGGTACGGATGCGCGCCGAGCACGCTGCCGAGGATGTAGTGAGTCGACCGGACATTCGTCACCCAGTCGCGCATCGCTTCGCTGATGGCTTCCTTCAACGTCTGCTGCCCGGCCTTCACTGCGCGAACGTCCGTGCCCATCAACCGCATGCGGAACACGTTCAACGCCTGGCGCTCCATGTCCACCGCGCCCATGTACACGACGCATTCCATCCCGAACCGCGCCGCCACCGCCGCCGTTGCCACGCCATGCTGACCAGCGCCCGTCTCGGCGATGATGCGCTTCTTGCCCATCCGCTTCGCCAGCAGAATCTGGCCGATGGTGTTGTTGATCTTGTGCGCCCCGGTATGCAGCAAGTCCTCGCGCTTGAGATAAATCTTCGCCCCGCCGAGTTCCTGCGTCATCCGTTCCGCGAAATACAACGGCGTCGGCCGACCGACGAACTCCCGGAGATAATAATCCACCTCGTCGCGAAACCGCTTGTCGCGCCGGGCGCACTCGTATTCCTTCGCGAGCTCCTGCAACGGCGCCATGAGCGTCTCCGGCACGTACATCCCGCCGTAAGGTCCAAAGTGACCGGCTTTGTCGGGGACTGCTGTCAGCTGTTTTTGCACGCCTCGATAAATCTCCTCAATTTCCCTTCATCCTTCCGGCCCGGCTCGCGCTCGACGCCGCTCGCCACGTCCACCGCGTACGGTTGTACGACCCGGATGGCCTCGGCCACATTCTCCGGCTTCAAGCCGCCCGACAAGATGACCGGCTTCCGCACAAACTCACCGGCCCGCGCCGCCAGAGTCCAATCAATCGTCTTCCCGGTGCCGCCCTGCGCCCCGGCATCGTAGGCATCCAGCAACAGAGCGTCAACGTCATACTCCGCCGCCGCCCGCAACGATTCCTCGCCGCGCACGCGGATCGCCTTGATGCTCTTGGCCGGGAACTTCACGCAAAACCCGGGCGGCTCATCGCCGTGAAATTGCAGCGCCGTGAGCAGACACTCGTTCAGCGCTTTCTCGATTTCGTATTCCAACTCATCCACGAACACCCCGACCCGCGACACGAACGGCGGCAGTTGATTGCAAATGTCCGCCGCATCCGACACCTTCACGTACCGGGGACTTTTCGGATAGAAAATGAAACCCAACGCATCCGCGCCCAGCTCTACCGCCAGCAACGCATCGTCGAGATTCGTGATTCCGCAGATTTTGATCTTCGGCGTCAACCGATCAGCTCCTTCACCTTACCGGCGATGTCCCCGCTCTTCATCAACGACTCACCCACCAAAATCGCCTTCGCACCGGCTTTCGCGACCCGGTCGACGTCCGCCCGCGAACCGATGCCGCTTTCGGCAACGATGAGCGTGCCGGTCGACAACCGCGCGGCGAGACGTTCCGTCGTCCCCAAGTCCACCTTGAAAGTCCGCAAATCCCGGTTGTTGATGCCAATGATTCCCGCCCGGGCCTGCACGGCGCGCGTCAACTCCTCCTCATCATGAACCTCGACCAGCGCCGCCACGCGCAACTGCGCCGCCAACGCGAGGTAATCCTGCAACTGCGTATCATCCAAAATTGCCGCGATCAGCAGAACCGCATCTGCACCGCGCGCGACTGACTCGTACACCTGCAACTCGTCGATGATGAAATCCTTCCGCAACACCGGCAGCTTCACCACGGCGCGGATCTGTTGCAGATACTCGATGCGCCCCATGAAATATTTCTCGTCGGTCAGCACCGACAACGCCGCCGCCCCGGCCGTCCGGTATTCCTTCGCGATGTTTACCGGCACGAAGTTCTGGCAAATCACGCCCGCCGACGGCGACGCCTTCTTCACCTCGGCGATCAACGCCACACCGCGCGTGTTCCGCAGCGCGGCGGTGAAGTCCCGGTACTCCTCCCGGTTCGCGCAAAACTCTTGGATCGCCGCTCGCTGGGTGCGCAGCCGCTCTACTTCGCGCCGTTTATCTGCCACAATTTTATCGAGAATGTTCATTCTTCGTCCGTCACTCCCGCCTTGCGGTGGCGCGGGCGACCGGC
>OMJI01000013.1 GCA_900299315.1 Verrucomicrobiota bacterium
CCCAGCCCCGGCGTTGGCGGAGCGCCGCGCGGCCCACGGTCAGGCCGAGGCCAAGCAACCCGGCAAAGCCGAGCAACGCTTCCGGGTTCTGGAACGAGACTTCCCGGGGCAGATTCTCGACTTGGAATCGCCGGAGGGCCTCCGCTTTGCCCCCGAAGGTGCTCGCGGGATTGTGCCGCTCCGCCAGGGCGCGAACCTTGGGCAGCAGTCGCGGATAGACGATGAGCGCCCCGACATTGGTCGCAACCGCGAGGCCGATGGCCATGACGATGATGACACGGCTGAACCGCAGTTGAGGGCCGGCCGCGGAGACCATTCGCTCCCAGCCGGCCGCCGCGAGCACGATCAATCCCATGCCGGCCAATCCCGCGCTGCGCGCGTACAGGACGTCACGCAAGCCGGTCGACTGGATGAAGAGATAGGCCACGACCAGACCCAGCGCGCAGCGGCGGACCGGATCCGCGAGCGCGTTCCGGTGGAGACCGCCCCAGAGCGCCAAGCCAAAGGCGACCGTCCCCACAAACAAGTGAAAGCCCGGGCCGTTCTGGCCAATCAAGTGGCCGACATCCAGCGTCCGGAACGTGCCCAGCATCCACGGATAAATCGCCGTCAACGACAGCAAGCCGCTGAACCAGCTCAGGCGCGAGCCCTGAAAAATCGGCCGGCTGCCCAGCACGAACAGTTCGACTTCCGCCGACACCAACGGTGCCGCCAACGCCGCTCCCAGCACCAGCGACAGGCCGAGCACAACAACAAGCTTCTTCCACGTCTGGAAGTCGCGCCAGCCGTACGCCACGGCAAAAATGCCGGCAAAGATGATCAGGTAGGAATTCGACTGCAGGTTGCCGGCATACATCGCCGCCGCAACGAGTAGGCCGGCAGGCGCGACGAGAAGCAACCGGCCACCGCGCACCGCTTGATGCCAGACCAGCCAGAGAAACGGGTAATACAAAAACGTCGCCCGAATCCACGGGTGGCCGATGAACATGATGTAGCAACCGGCAAACTGGTAGGCGAGGCTGAGCCAACAAGCGCTGGCCGGGCTCTGGCCGAATTGCCGGAGCAACAGGAACATCCCCAAGCCGGTCAGGATCGAGTGGAGGATGAGCGTCCAATTGTACGCCCAGACGAACGGCAGCAGCCGGTACATCACCACGCGGATCGGGTCGAGGCCGTTGACGTGCGCGTCCGCGAGAAAGGGGCGCCCCCCGAACGCATAGGGATCCCACCACGGAATCTCGCCACTTTGGTACGCTTGGTAGATGCTGTACTGCTGCGGCAGGTCGTACTGGAGATGGTCGATGATGTAGTGGTTGGCCGGTATGCCCGATGATTGCGGGTCGAGCCACGCGTACTTCGAATACAAAGCCGGGCCAATGTCCAACGGCGCAATCACCGCGCCTGCCCAGAACGCGTTGCGGAACACAAACCAGCTCGCCAGCAAACTCAGCCCGAGAAAACCGAGAAGCGCAAGATGGCGGTGGCGGGGAGAATTCAAGAGGGCCGGGGTTCCAATTCGAGATGTTTCAAGATTTCGGCCGCTACCTTAACACCGCTCAGGCGCGCCGTCCACGTCCCGCTGATGCGGGCAGGGTCGCGCTGCCCGGCGTCCCACCGGTCGAGTTCCTGCAGGATTACCGCCGCGAGATCGGCCGGCGTCTCGCGCTCCGCCAGCGCGCCCGACTCCGCTGAGACGAAGTAGGACAAACTCGGCAGATAAGGCGAGCGCGGCCCGACAATCGAGCACCCCGAGCACAACGCCTCCGCGGACGCGATGTGAGACGATTCCGACAACGACACGCACAGCGAGATGCGCGCGCGGTTGTACAAGGCCGGGAGTTCCGTACTCTTCACGACGCCGACGAGCCGCACCCGCCGGCACACCTGCTCCTCCCACCGGCCCACGGTCCGTGCCAGCGATTCACAACCGCTCCCGACAACGACCGCCGTCAACGACGGACGTTTCAGCAGCGCGATGCGCAGCGTTTCCAGCAGCAAGCCCGGGCGCTTGACGAAATCGTTCCAGCGGCCGACCGCGATGATCTGCTCGTCCTTGCCACCCCCGTCGAACCGAAACCACGGCGCGACCGGGGCGGGGACCAATTGCACTTTCTCCGCCAGCGGCGCGCCGCCGTAGATCCGGCAGAGCCGGCGCAGCCGGTCCGTGGCGATCGGCGACGGAACGCCGATGCAATCGCCGTGGCGCAGATGCTCCGCGCGCCGGCCATCCACGCGCCAGAGGCCGAGCGAATGCCAGTAGGCAGCCCAGACTGCAAACCGGAGCCACGCCTTCGGATCGCGGCGTTGCGCGAGCGCGTACCGCCAGTCGTTGGCGATGAAGTGACGCCACTCGACGAGCGGGGACAGGAGGCCACTCGTATCCATGTGGATGTAGAGGCGCGCGCCGCTCTCGCGGATGGCCCGAGCAATGTGCCGGTAGCGCGGCGCACCCCACGCATAGAGCACGACTCCATCCAGCTGGTGCGCGCGCCACCACGCGGCCGACTCCAACTGAGGGAGTTCCGCGCGGATCAGGTCGGGCTCGTCATCCGCCTGGGCTGGCGCCAAGGCAATCGCGCGGCTGGTGATCCCCAGCGTCTGGAAGGACCGGCACGTCAGGCCGCTGTCGCGGGAGAAAAATGTGTGGTCACCCTTGAACGGCTTGGGCGTGCAGGTGTAAACGCGCACAGGCTACGGTTCCCCTCGTTGTCTGCGGGTGGTTCATCGGGCGCGTCGTTGTTACCACGTTGCGCCACCTGCCGCAATCCCCGGCGGCAATTTCACTTTATTTGCCGGATGATGTCCTTTATGAAAACCCGGCAGATGCCACCGCCAACAAGAATCGCACTCTGCATGGAATGCCCGGTCGCCCAGCCGGGCGGCGTGGAGGTGCTGGTCGTGGAACTGGTCAGGGGCTTGGCCTCGCAATTTGAGGTCGTGCTGGTCTCGGATGACGATGCCGAATCGTTGCAGGCTGCCGGTCTGGCGCCGCTCTTGGCCGGTCATTTCCGCTGGCAGTTTGACAAGGGCGGCGCCGCGGACGCCCGCGCCTTGGCCGCCAAGCTTCATCAGGCCGGGGTTCAGTTGGCGCATTTCCATTTTGGGGGAACGTGGTACTGGGGCTGCCGGGTCGCGGCG
>OMJI01000014.1 GCA_900299315.1 Verrucomicrobiota bacterium
CAACAAATAGAGCGACGACGGATACCCATGCACGAAATCGGGCCGGTACTTCTGCAGCGCCGCTGCGTACGCCGGTAGGTTCTGCGGCGTCAGATGGTACGACGACATCAACAACCGCTTCTCCACTCCATCCCAACGCCAGAACGGCGGCTCACTCTGCGTCGGCGGCACCACCGGATGCCCCGACAGATACGCGCTCGAACTCAAGAACGGCACGCCCGCCCAAGTCTTGTGCCGCCACCGAAATGCCATCTCAGTTTGGTGACACGCCTTCGTGAACCACACCACCAACGGCGTCCCCGTCGTGCCGCTCGTGTGCAACTCCATCAACTCCGCCGGCGCAAACTCGTCCGACAAAAATTCGCGCGGATTCGCCGCCACTGTCTGCTTCTCCAACACCGGCCACTGGCTCAAGTCGTCGGGTGAACCATCCAACTTCCGGTAGTACGGCACATGCTGCCGGGCATACGCCAAAAGTTTCCGTACCGCCTGCTGCTGTTCCGCCAACAACTGGTCGCGTGACTTCTTCTCGTTCGCCTCCAACCGGGCGAGCTGCTCCCGAAACACGCCGCCATACTTCGCCTTGAACCCGCGCGAACTCTGCCAGTTCACCGCCAGCGATTGTGCCCAGACCGGCAGCGCATCGTAGATGGATTTGCTCCGGGTCATGCCTCGATGTGTCCCAACCAACCAAAATGCGGTTTGAACCGGTACGTCTCTCCCCACTCGCACTCCACATCCGCCGGCTTGAATCCCGCCAACGCGAACCCCTCCCGGACCGACGCCACCTTCTGCCAATCGAACCCCATCAACCGCGTCGCCACAAAATCCGTTGCGACCGGATGCAAGCCGGCCACCAGCACACCGCACGGCTTCGCGTCAGCTTCCATCGGGCCGTTGCCCTCGCCGGCGATGATGCCGTCAATGATCGTGAGATACCGGAGCGGCTTCTGCCGGGGCTTGCCGGTGCCGTCGAATTCCAAGAGCGCCCGGTTCAAATCGAGCGTCATCCGCCACGTCGTGTCGTTGCCCCACCAATTCCCGCTGCGCACCACCTTGCCGGTATCGCCGAAGATTTTTGCGCCGACCTTTTTCACTGTCGGCGTCCACCACGGCCCGCCCTTCAACGCCTTCACCAGCTTCGACTGCACTTTGTTGCGCACGGTGCTGTCCGGGAATTCATCGCCGCCCTCGTCCGGCGTGCCGAGACAGAAATGCGGCAGGTAATTTTTATCGCCGTTGATGCCGACGAGATTCTTCAAGCTCAACGTCACGCCCACCTTTTTGTGCGTCTTCAACTTCGGCAGGTTGATGAACACATCCGCGTCCATCGCGCTCCGCGAAATCAGATACTCGTGCTTCCCCCCGGTATGGTGCGACTGCGTGAACGCCGAATCGTAATCCGCCCCATAAAACTTCCCGGCCTTCCCGTGAAAGAAACTCCGCTCGCCCAGATTTACCAAAGTGTAGCCGCGCGGATCTTCCGGTAGCTTCCGCCGCTCGACAATCACGCCGTCCTTCGTCCGCCAAGCCTCCCGGCGCAAGTCGAATACTTCAAACCGCAAAGTCTCCGACTGGAGCCGGTCGCCCAACGCCCGCACACCGGTAAGGTCGCAAATCTTGTCGAAATCACTGTCCGTCTGCGGCGCGTCGGCGATTGTGATCGTCCCGCGCCCGTCGAGCGCGGCCGCGACTTCCTCCGCCACCGCCGCGATGACGCTGCCGTGCGTGATAATCTGCTCCCACTCGCCCGGTCGCTCGCTGTGGGATTCCCGGATGAAGTTCGGTTTGAGAACGACCCGCTCCCCGGGTTCCACTAGATCGCGAAACGAAATCCCCAACCCCGCCACCGCCCGGCGCACCGACTCCCGCACTTCAGCCTCGTCATATCGCGGTGCTTGGCGGACCACCGCCACCCGGTTCGGTTTCATTCAGCCGCGACCATATCACACCGGCTTTGAGTTGTAGAGTTTGTGGTCCCATGTAGCCGAGGCGTGAGCCTCGGCCGAAGCTTACGCTTCGGCTACAGGCGAGAGAGTTTCAGTTGGTTGACCGGCGCGTGTGCAGCGCCCAAAAGGTGAGTCCACCGGAGACGATCGTGCCGATGCCGAGCCACCAGAGAATTGTCGGGGCCGGTGTCTCGCGGAAGAAGTTGGTGCCGAACTGGAGCCAGAACGCCACCACCATCGTCGCGCTCGTGAGCATCCCGCGCGTCGCGAACACCGCGCCGCGGCGCTGTTCCTCGACGTGTTCCTGCAAGCGCGCATCGATCGGGATCATCAACGGCGCGCCCACCATTCCGAGCCCGAACAACGCCGCCGCCGCCAGCCACGGATTGGACATCGAACTCAGTGCCAGCAGCAACCCGCCGAGAATCACCAGTTGTCCGAACGGCAGCCACGCCGCGCGCGTCCATTCCTTCGCGCGGCCCATCAACGCCAGTCCCACGCCGCTGCCGACGCCAAACGCCACGAGCAGATACCCGGCGCCTCCCGTTCCCAACCCGAGCCCATCCGGTGGTTCCGTCACCGCAAATCCGGTGAAGGCCACGATGAAGACTCCACCCACAAACGCGAACACCCCGGTCAAAATCACCAGCGGCAGCGCCGTGGGATGTTCCCATAAATAAACCAACCCGGCCCGCAGCTCGGCGAGGCTGCTGGTGGGAGCGCCCTGCTGGGCGCGACCGGGCTCCACCCGGATCGCCCACACCAACCCGACGCTCGCCACGTACGCCAACGCATTCGCCAACACCGCCCATTCCACGCCCATCCGCTCCGCCACGAACCCGCCGAGCCCGCTCCCGCCCATGTTCGCCACCGCGACTGTCGCGGTGAGCAGGGTATTCGCCTGAATCAACTCGGAGTTGGTGAGCAGATTGGGCAGCAACGCCGTCCGCGCCGGCAGGTAGAACGTCGCTACCGCGCCGCTGAGGAAAATCATCGCGTACACCGCGCCGAGCCCGCGCCATTCCAGCCGACCCGTCACCACCGGCATCAACCACACCGCGATCACCACTACCATCACCGCGCGCGCCGCGTCGCTGATCATCAACACGCTCCGCCGCTGCCACCGGTCCACGTACGCAATCGCCACCGGCCCCAACACCAACCCCGGTAGCGCCAGCCAGAACAACAACTTCGCCGTCTCCAGCTTCACGTCGTACTCATTCACCCGGAAAAATTCGATCAGCCCCATCCGCATCAACGCGTCGCCCAACCCCAGCAACACCGCCGCCAAGAGCAGGCGCCGGAAGTTCGCGTTTTGCAGCACCACTCGCATCAAGAATGTTCTCCGATGAAATCCCGCATATCCGCCGGCAGCTCCGCCGCAAACGTCACCGGCTGCTGCGACGTTGGATGCCGCAGCGTCACCCGGCACGCATGCAACGCATGGCGCGGCAGTAGCAGTTTCGTCAGCATCTCGTCGGTCACGCCTTTCTCGATGAACTCCAAATACAGTTTCTCATCCGGCCCGTAAATTTTATCGCCCACAATCGGGTGCCCCAGCCACTGCAAATGCACCCGCAACTGATGCGCCCGCCCCGTCTGCGGCCGCAACCGCAAAATGGTAAAGCCCGGCAATCGCCGCTCCACTTCCCATTCCGTCACACAAGCCTGCCCATCCGCCCGCACCTCCCGGCGCGTGAACACCACCGCGCCCGGCGCCAATCCGATCGGCTGCTCAATCACACCCCGGTCATCCTGAAACTCACCCCAACAAATCGCCACGTACTCCTTCGCAATCTCCCGCCGCAACACTTGCTTCCCCAGAATCTTCGCCGCCCGCTCGTTCTTCGCGATCACCACCAACCCGCTCGTCTCCCGGTCGAGCCGGTTAATCATCCGCGGCGTCGCCACCCCATGCTCCCGCACCCAATCCGCCAACGAAGTAAACTCCGCCCGCTGCGCCGAGTGACAAACCATCCCCCCTGGCTTGTCCACCACCAGCAGGTCATCGTCCTCAGTGATGATTGCCGGTTCCGATGGCTTGGCTGACGGAATTGAATCCATCCCTTTCCAACAAGTGGACGAGACCGCGGTTGATGTTACGGACGATGGCGGGGCCTTCGTAGATCATACCGGTCCACACCTCCACCAAGCTCGCGCCGGCTTGGATTTTCTCGTACGCATCCGCAGCGGTGAAGATGCCGCCGACGCCGATGATGGGTAGTTTGCCGTGCGTCTGCCGGTAGATGTGGCGAATGCAATCGGTCGCGCGCTGGCGCAAGGGCGCGCCGCTCAAGCCGCCCTCGGGGGGTACCGGGTGGTCAATCGTCGTGTTCGTGGCGACCACCCCGGCCAGTTTGTGTTTTTGGACAAGACTGATGGCATCGTCGATTTGATCGAACGTGAGGTCGGGGGCGAGTTTGAGCAAGACCGGGGTGTAGCGTCGGCTGTCCCCAGCCGACCGGGGCGCGGCGGATGCGCTGGGGACAGCGCACACTACACCTAACAACCCATCTAGGAAATCGCGTTCCTGTAGTTTGCGGAGGCCGGGGGTGTTTGGGGAACTGATGTTGATGACGAAGAAATCGGCTTTACCGGCAAACGCTTTCAGCAACGTGGCGTAATCCTCACCGGCTTTTTCAAGCGGAGTGGTTTTCTGTTTGCCGATGTTGACCCCGAGCGGGATCCGGTAGGGCGGATGGAGCCGGCGGGCGATGCTCTCGGCGCCGTTGTTGTTGAAGCCCATGCGGTTGATGACGGCGAGTTTCTCGGGCTGGCGGAACAGCCGGGGTTTATCATTCCCGGGTTGCGGCTTGGGTGTGATGGTGCCGATCTCGACGAAGCCAAAACCCATCGCCGGCCAGAACTCGATGCCGACGGCGTTCTTGTCGAACCCGGCCGCCAAGCCGACCGGGTTGGAAAATTCCAAGCCGAACAATTCCTGCCGCAGCCGGGCATCCTCGACGCGAAACAGCGCCTCGCACGTGTCGCGGAGGATTTTCGAACGTCCCGCTTGCTCCGCGCGGCGCAAGGCGGCCTCGTGCGCGTGCTCGGGGTCTTGCTGGAACAAGCAGGGGCGAATCAGGGTCCGGTAGAACATTGCCGCGTAGAATGGCAAATCACCGGCACCGTTGCTATAGTTTTTCCAGAAACGGCGCGGTGAGGGCACCGCGCCCTACCGGCGCGATGGTAGGGCGGGCTGCCCTCAGCCCGCCGTCCGAACAATGGACACGCGACTGCAAAAACATCTCCAGCATGCTTCCGGTTATCTCGACCTGAAGATGTGGGAGGACGCCTTGCGCGAAGCCGATGCGGCGCTCGCGTTGAAGCCCGATGAGCCGATGGCGATCGCCATCAAGTCCACCGTGTTCTGGGAGCAAAACCGGCTCGCCGAAGCGGAGCCGTGCATGGCGAAGCTCGCCGAGCAAAACCCGAAGAACTCCGGCCTCTGGATCAACCTCGCCTACGTCCGGCGGCGCACACAGTCGCTCGATGCGGCGGTGGACACGTTGCAGCGCGCCTTCGAGGCGAATCCGAAGGACGCGCTCGCGCACTTCAACATGGCCTGTTACCGGGCCGTGCAGAACCGTCCCGAGGAAGCGCTGACATTGCTGGCAAATGCGTTCGCGCTTGATCCCAAGCTCAAGAAGCTTGCCAAGGCGGAGAAAGACTTCGACGCGATCCGCGACCTGCCGGAGTTTCGGAAGCTGCTGTAGGCCGACTCTGCGAGTCGGCGATTTTGCGAGCGAACAGCCGGCGCCGACACATAGTGTCGGCCTACATTTTCGGAATCTCCCGACCCAACTTCCGCACCACTTCCTGCATATCCAGCCAGACTTCCTTCTTGGCGGGCGGGTTGCGCAACAGATACGCGGGATGGAAAGTCGGCATGATCGGGATGTTGCGGAAGGTGTACCAGTTGCCGCGCATCTTGGTGATGCCGAGTTGGACATCCAGCAACGACTTCACCGCCGTCGCACCCAGACCGACCATGACTTTCGGCTGGATGAGTTCGATTTGCTCAATGAGGTACGGCAGGCAGTTCGCGACCTCGGTCGGCTCTGGCACGCGATTGTCGGGCGGCCGGCATTTCAACACATTCGCGATGTACACCTCGTGCCGGGCAAAGCCCATCGCCTGGATGATCTTCGTCAGCAACTGCCCGGCGCGACCAACGAACGGTTCGCCCTGTTCATCTTCATCCGCGCCCGGCGCTTCGCCGATGAACATCAACTCCGCGCGCGGACTGCCGACGCCGAACACCACGTTCTTCCGGCAGCGCGCCAACTCGCTGCATTTTGTGCAAGCCTTCGCCCGCGCC
>OMJI01000015.1 GCA_900299315.1 Verrucomicrobiota bacterium
TCACTTTCGCTGTAAAAAAATCATACGCGGTCAACGCGGTAATCTTCTCACCGCGTTGCTTCATCAGCCGGAAATCGTGGATTGTCGTCTTCACCAATCTTGCCGCACGAAAGTAACCGCTTCACCGCCCGCCGGCAACTCTCGGAGTAGCTGACGGACAGTCTTGCCGTTACCCTTGATGATTCTCTCCGGCGCCATTGTCGAAAGCGGCAGCAACACAAACCGGCGTTGCGCGAGCCGCGGATGCGGAATCACGAGATTCTTCTCCCGAACCTCTTGTTCGCCAAAGTAGAGGATGTCGATGTCGATCTCGCGCGGCGAATTCACCGGCAGAGTCCGGTCGCGCCCGTGCGCCACCTCGTACGCCTGGGTCTTCTTCAACAAACCCTGCGGCGTGCCGGTGAATTCGATTTCGATGGTGGAGTTGTAGAAAGCCGGTGAGCCCGTCGGGCAATCCACCGGCGCGCTTTCGTAAAGCGGGGCCTGCCGGTAGCAATTCTCTTGGGCGAGCCCCACCAGAAAATCCCGGGCCCGCTGCAAATTCACGAGCCGGTCACCCAGATTCGACCCGAGTGCGAGGCCGACTTTCACTTCAGCCCAAGAACCTGCTGCATGTCGTAGAGGCCGGGCGCCTGAGTCACGACCCACTTGGCGGCTCGCAACGCGCCGCGGGCGAAGATTTCGCGACTACTGGCCCGGTGGCTGAGTTCGAGTCGTTCGCCGGGAATACCGAAGGTGACGGTGTGGTCGCCCACCACGTCGCCGATGCGCAGCGAGTGAATTGGGACAACGCGACCAAGCGCTTGCTGCAAACCTTTTGCGGTGCCGCTGGGGGCGTCCTTCTTCGCAGTGTGGTGCGTTTCGACGATCTCGACGTTCCAATCGTTGCCGACGATCTCGGCGACCCGCTTGGTCAGCCAGAACAGCGTGTTGACGCCGGTACTGTAATTGCCCGTCCAGACCACCGGCACGCCGGCCAAGGTCTGGGTAATTTCGCGACGAAGTGGTTCGTTGTGGCCGGTGGTCCCGATGACCAAAGCCTTCTTGTGTTGCGCACAAAGTTTGGCGGTCCCAAGCGTGGCTTCCGCGAGTGCAAACTCCACGACTACGTCCGCCCCCGGTAGCAGTTTGCCCAAGTCATCGCCGAGATCGACGCCGCCGATGACTTGAAGTTCCGGGTCGTTCTTTGCGCAGGCGACGAGGGCTTGCCCCATCCGGCCTTTGACGCCGCTGATAATAATGCGAACCGGTTTCATTTCACCAATCCAACCGCTTGCATGGTTTTGCGCACCTGCGCCTTGCTAGCCTCGCTGATCGGCACCATCGGCAGCCGGTAAGTTTCCTCGATTTGACCAAGGATTGCCAACGCCGCTTTGACAGGCCCTGGGTTGGTTTCCACGAAGAGATCCTTGAAGAGCGGATACAACTTGGCGTGGATCCGACCGGCGCGTTCGAAATCGCCTTTCAACGCCGTGTGCACCAAGTCGGTTACCTCGCGCGGAATCACATTTGACGCCACGCTGATGACGCCTTGCGCACCGACCGACATCATCGGCAGCGTGAGCGAATCGTCACCGGACAGAATCGCAAACTCCCGGTCTACGAGCTGCCGCATCTGGCTGACGCGATCCACGTTGCCGGTCGCTTCCTTCAAGCCCATAACCTGCCTCGGAAAATCGCGTCGCAACCGGGTCATCGTCTCGTTGGAGATATCCACACCGCAGCGGCCGGGAATGTTGTAGAGAATCATCGGCAAATCAACCGCCTCGGCGATCGCGCGGAAATGGGCGTAGAGACCGGCTTGCGTCGGCTTGTTGTAGTACGGCGCCACTTGGAGCGAACCGTCGGCACCGATTTCCTTCGCGTGGCGCGTCATGAAAATCGCTTCGTCGGTCGAGTTCGAGCCGGTGCCCGCAATGACTTTGCAACGCTTGGCGACGAACTTCACGACTAGATCGATGACGTGGTTGTGTTCTTCGTGGGAGAGCGTCGGCGACTCGCCGGTGGTGCCGCACGGAACGATGCCGTCCACTCCCCCGCGGATTTGCGCCTCGACGAGTTCGCGCAACCGCGGTTCATCCACATCACCGCTGCGGGTGAAGGGCGTGACGATAGCTGTATAAGCGCCGGTAAACATGGCGGGGCGCATGATAGACCTCACAAAAGGCAATGCAAGCCCGACGTACCATGTCTCAGTCAACCGCTTGACTTATGAAGTAACTCGTGTTTTAATTGCACTGTGATGGAGGCGACATGAAGACGCGCGGATATCACCGGGGGTTCACGCTCATCGAGCTACTCGTGGTCATTGCCATCATTGCTCTGCTCGCCGCCATGCTGTTGCCGGCTCTCAAGAACGCCCGTGAATCTGCTCGCCGCGCGGGTTGCTCCAGCAACCTCCGCCAATGCTTCGCCGCAATGATGATGTACGCCGACGATTCTAATGCCTTTTTCCCGACCGGGTACGGGCCCTGCCCTCCTACTGGCGACAACAGCCAACCCTGCCTGCAATCCGAAGTCGGTAACTACGGAGGCGCTTCCCAGTTTGTTCGTTTGCTGATCAAGCGCAATTATTCCCCGAGCACCAAGATCTGGGTTTGCCCCAGCGACAAAGAGGATGGCGACCCCGGTTACGCATTAGGGTCGGCGTATCACAAAGTGGTTGCCCCCGCTTCCGACTGGTCCACCGTCGAGTGGAACAACCTCAGCTACTTCTACGTGAGCAAGATGAATTACCGCCAAGGCAACAAGACGTACCTGTTGATGGCGGACGAATCTTGGCGGTCGGAAGGCCCCGGCAACACGCCCGATGTCGATGCGTTCGACAATCACGGCGCTGCCGGACGGAACACTCTCTACACCGACGGCCACGTGCAGTGGATTAACGGACCGTCAGTCAGCAATCTCTTTGGCGAGATTGTCGCCGACTACGATGCGGTTGGCTGTTTCGTCCAGACACTAGACTGAAGCTGAACGTAGTCGCTGAAATTCCTTCGTGAGCGCCCGGTCACTCCGGCAATTCATTACCGATTTAGCCATGATGGCATAGACCTCGCCCCGGGTGATCTTGATGCGGTTTGCCGGGTCGAGCGGATTACCGGTGCGGAGGCGCGCGATGGTCTTCTGCCCAATCCAAATCGGCCAGACACACGCCAAACGAAGGCGACGTTGGTTACCGGGAATCTGCATCGTGTATTCCCAAGCAGCATCGAGATAGTTCACTGCCACGCGGAGCCAATGCTGATACACACCGCGAAACTCCGGGAAGTTCCCCGGCTCAAGTAGCCGGTCAGGTTGCATTACCGGCAAGTAACACCGGCCGATCCGCAAATCCTTCGGGATGTCGCGGAGGATGTTCACCAGTTGCAGCCCCTTCCCGAAACGCACGCCCCATTCTTCCATACCTTGGTTCTGCCAACCGGGGACATGCGCGGCGCACATCCGCGTCCAGAACTCGCCCACGCA
>OMJI01000016.1 GCA_900299315.1 Verrucomicrobiota bacterium
ACGGACGAGACCGTCGCCGCGAAATACGCGGACTCGTTCCCGAAACTCACGTTGTTCACCATCCAGGATGTCTTTGGCGGCTGGCAGAAAGCCCACAAGGATCACTTCGCCGATGGCGCGACGTTCGACCAGATCTACCAACCCAAATAAGGAACGCCCCATGGTCACACTCGCCACGCAGACTTCCCGATCCTTACCGGCTTCACCGCTCCGCTCGGCGCGCGCGTTGTTGGCCCCGTTGCTGACCGCCTCGAAATTGAGCGACCGGCTGGTCGCCCATTCGATCGGGGAGTTTGCGTGCGCGGGAGAACGCCATCCGCTGACGCGGTTCATCTTCGATGGACCGCGCGGCGGTGGCGATCCCATCCGGCTCGCCATCTTTGCCGGCATCCACGGCGATGAACCCGCCGGGGTCGTCGCGTTGGCGCAATTCCTGATTGAGTTGGCGGCGCAACCAGACTTGGCGAAAGGTTACCGGATCTTCGCCTACCCCATCATCAATCCCACCGGCTACGAGGCGAACACCCGGCACTCGGCGGCCGGGGTGGATTTGAACCGGGAATTCTGGCGCGGTTCGCCGCAACCGGAAGTGCAGTTGCTCGAAGCCGAGCTGACCCGACACGAGTTCCACGGCATCGTCGCGTTGCACAGCGATGACACAAGCCCCGGGGTCTACGGCTTCACGCGCGGCCCGGACTTGAGCAAGGACCTGCTGGAGCCGGCATTGTGGGCGGCGGAAAAGTTTTTCCGGCGCAACACCGACGGGGTGATTGACGGGTTTCGCGCGCGCCGCGGCCTGATTGACGGCGGCTACGAGGGCATCCTCTCCGCGCCGGCGGATCAACAGCCCGCCCCCTTCGAAATCGTGTTTGAAACCCCGGCGCTCGCACCGTTGCCCCTGCAAGTCGCCGCCACCAACGCCGCGCTGCGCCGAGTTCTCGCCGACTATCGCGCGGTGATTTCCCTCGCCCAACACATCTGATGAAGATCGGCTGGAAACGATGGAGCGTGCTGCCCGGCTTCGGCTTGGCGATGGGGTACACGTTGACGTACCTCTCGCTGCTCGTGCTGATCCCGCTGGCGGGCACGTTCCTTAAATCGGCGACGCTGACGTGGCCGGAGTTTTGGGAGACGATCACCTCGCCGCGCGCTTTGGCGTCGTACCGGGTGACGTTCGGCACGTCACTGGTCGCGGCCTTGCTTAACGCGGTGTCGGGCTTGCTCGTGGCGTGGGTGTTGACGCGCTACCGGTTTTTTGGCCGCCGCTTTGTGGATGCGTTGGTAGACTTGCCGTTCGCGCTGCCGACAGCCGTGGCCGGGATCGCGTTGACGGCGATTTACGCTCCGACCGGCTGGGTCGGGAAACTGGTGCCGTTCAAGGTCGCCTTTACGCCGCTGGGGATCACGATCGCGCTGGTGTTCATCGGCGTCCCGTTCGTCGTGCGGACAGTGCAGCCGGTCTTGGAGGACATCGAGCCTGAGTTGGAACAAGTCGCCGCTTCGCTCGGGGCCAACCGCTGGCAGACGTTCACGCGCGTCGTCATGCCGGCAGTCTGGCCGGCGGTATTGACGGGGTTTGCGCTCTCGTTCGCGAGGGCCGTCGGCGAATATGGCTCGGTGATCTTCATCGCCGGCAACATGCCCATGAGGACGGAGATCACCCCGCTGCTGATCGTGACGCAGTTGGAGCAATACAACTACGCCGGCGCGACGTCGTTGGCGGTGGCGATGCTGGTCGTGTCCTTCGGAATGCTCCTCACCATCAACGCGCTCCAATGGTGGGGCACCCGGAGGCACCTCGCATGACGCCGCAACAAATCGCCGAGCGCGCCACGACCGAACCGCGCTGGATCCGGTGGACGCTGATTGCGTTGGCGCTGGCGTTCCTGGCGCTCTTTGTCGGGCTGCCGCTGGCGGCGGTATTCGTGTCCGCATTGTCGAAAGGCTGGGCGGTGTACTTCGCGGCCATCACGGAGCCGGTGGCGTGGGCGGCAATCAAGCTGACGTTGCTGACGGCGGCGATTGCGGTGCCGCTGAATCTCGTGTTTGGCGTCGCGGCGGCGTGGGCGATTGCGAAGTTTGAGTTCCGCGGCAAACAAGTGTTGATCACGTTGATTGACCTGCCCTTCTCGGTCTCGCCGGTGGTGTCGGGTTTGATTTACGTGCTCATCTTCGGATTGCAAGGCTGGCTGGGACCGTGGCTGCAAGACCACGACATCACAATCATCTTCGCCGTGCCGGGGATCGTGCTGGCGACCGTGTTTGTGACGTTTCCGTTTGTGGCGCGCGAACTGATCCCGTTGATGATCGCGCAAGGCACCGAGGAAGAGGAAGCCGCGCTCACGCTGGGCGCGAGCGGCTGGCAGACATTCTGGCGCGTGACGGTGCCGAACATCAAATGGGGACTGCTCTACGGCGTCATCCTCTGCAACGCCCGCGCGATGGGCGAGTTTGGCGCAGTCTCCGTCGTGTCCGGCCACATCCGGGGTTTGACGAACACGATGACGCTGCACGTCGAGATTCTCTACAACGAATACCAGACGGCCGCCGCGTTCGCGGTCGCTTCGCTGCTGACGTTGCTGGCGCTGGTGACGCTCGCGGCCAAGAGCGCTGTCGAATGGCGGGTGCGCCAGCAGTTGAAAGCCGCCCGGCATTCTCACGACGAGGACTTGCTGACATGAAAATCTCCGTTCAAAACCTGACGAAACCCTTCGGCGCCTTCACGGCGCTGAACGACATCAATCTCGAAGTCCGATCCGGTGAGCTGCTCGCCCTGCTCGGCCCATCCGGCTGCGGCAAGACGACGTTGCTGCGAATCCTTTCAGGTCTCGAGTTCGCGGACACCGGGCACATTCTTTTCGATGGCGAAGATGCCACCACGCAAAACGTCCGGGCGCGCAAAGTTGGTTTCGTGTTTCAGCATTACGCGCTATTCCGGCACATGACCGTGTTTGAAAACATCGCTTTCGGGCTGCGCGTCCGCCGCACCGGCCGTCCTTCCCGGCGCGACATCCACGCGCGCGTCGAGGAACTGCTCAAGCTCGTGAAGTTGGAGACGCTCGCCAGCCGGTTCCCCTCCCAGTTGTCCGGTGGCCAGCGGCAAAGGGTCGCGCTAGCCCGGGCGCTCGCGGTCGAGCCGCGCGTGTTGCTGCTCGATGAGCCGTTCGGCGCGCTCGATGCCAAGGTCCGGCAGGAATTGCGCCGGTGGCTGCGTCGCCTGCACGATGAAGTCCACATCACGAGCGTCTTTGTCACCCACGACCAGGAGGAAGCGCTCGAGGTGGCCGACCGGGTTGTCGTCATGAACAAAGGCCAGATTGAACAAGTCGGCACCCCCGAGGAAGTTTACCATCACCCCGCCTCGCCGTTCGTCTGCGACTTTCTCGGCAACGTGAACCTGTTCGAGTGCCGGATCCATTACGGCCAAGCTTACGTACATGACGTGCCATTCGAGCTCCACAACGCGCCGCCGCAAGACGCGCAACACGCCTATGTGTACGTCCGTCCCCACCAGCTCGACATTCAGCGCGAACTCGGCGGTCCCAACAGCCTCCCGGCCTCCGTCCGCCTCGTCAACACGGCCGGGGCGCAGGTGGACGTTGAGTTGCTGACTGAATGGGGCCAGATCGTCCACGCCCGCATCTCCCACGACCGGCACCGGGCGGTGCGACCGCAGGTCGGCCAGACGCTGTTCATCGCCACGAAGGAGATGAAAGTCTTCCACGCGTGAGATAAGAGTTGAAATTCTCTAGTGCGCCCGTAGAGTTTGCTCGGCATGAAACTCTCCAAGCGGGGCGAATACGCCCTTCGGGCCATGATTGATATCGGGATCGCGCGCGAACTGGGCCGGGAACTGATCCCGATCCGCGAGATTTCCGAGAAGGAAAACATCCCGATCAAGTTTCTCGAGGCGATCCTGCTCGAATTGAAGGAGGCCGGCTACCTCGACAGCAAACGCGGCGTGACCGGTGGCTATTTCCTCGCCAAGCCGATGAACAAGATCACGATCGGCGACGTCGTCCGCAAGATCGAGGGACCGCTCGCACCGATCCGGTGCGCGAGCGTGACGGCTTACGAGGCGTGCACTTGCCCGGACGAGGAGCATTGCGGACTGCGGATTCTGATGGTGGACGTCCGCAACGCCATCGCCAACATCCTCGACAAATACACACTGGCGGACGTCGTGGACGTGACGCTCCGCAAACTCCGGCGCGACAAGGCGCCCTTGCGCTTTTTGGAGGTGGAAAAATGAAGTGGTTGATCGCCGCAATTTTATTCCTAACCGGGTTGAATTCCCACGCCGAGAAAGTCGTCATCCGCGTCGGACACTTCCCGAACATCACCCACGCCCAAGGCGTCATCGCCCACGGGCTATCGCGAGCCGGTAAAGGTTGGTTCGAGGAACGACTCGGGCCGGACGTGCAGATCGAATGGTTCGTCTACAATGCCGGGCCGACCGCGATGGAGGCGATCTTCACCAAGGCCATCGACATCACGTACGTCGGCCCCAACCCGGCCATCAACGCGCACCTCAAAGCGAAGGGCGACGAGATCCGCATCGTGGCCGGTGCCTGCAGCGGCGGCGCGGCGTTGGTAGTGCAAGGCGACGACCGGATCAAGACCGACGCCGATTTCAAGGGCAAGAAAATCGCCACGCCGCAGCTCGGCAATACGCAAGACGTTGCTGCCCGGGCCTGGCTCCAATCGAAAGGCCTGCGCATCACAATGACCGGTGGCGATGCGCTCGTCATCCCGACCGCCAATCCCGATCAACTCGCGCTGTTCCAGAAAGGCGACCTCGACGCCGTCTGGACGGTTGAACCGTGGGTCACGCGCCTGCACCTCGAAGCCGGTGCCAAAGTCTATCTCGACGAAGCCGCGCTCTGGCCGGAGGGCAAATACGTCACCACTCACCTCGTCAGCAGTGTGAAGTTCCTGCAAGACCAACCGGCGTTGCTGAAGAAGTGGATTGCCGCCCACGTCGAGTTGACCGAGTGGATCAACGCCCACCCGGCCGAGGCGAAGCAGATTCTCAACGAAGAAATCAAGGCCGAGACCACGAAAGCCCTCCCGGCCTCCACACTCGAAAGCGCGTGGCAACGTCTCCGCCTCACCCACGACCCGGTCAGCTCCTCACTGCTCAAGTCCGCCGAGGATGCCCACCGGATTGGGTTCCTGAAAACCCAGCCTGACCTCTCCCGGATTTACGACCTCCGCCTGTTGAACGAGGTCCTCAAGGAGAAAAACTTACCGCAAGTGAAATGACCACGGTATCCGAAGAACTCCGCAATGTCGCGCCGGAAAAGCTGGCGGTGGAAGGCGTGTCGAAAACCTTCCGCACCCAGCGCGGCCACGTCCACGCGCTCGACAACGTCTCGCTCAACGTCCGCGAAGGCGAGTTCGTGTGCCTCGTCGGGCCGAGCGGTTGCGGCAAGTCCACCTTGCTCAGCATCATTGCCGGCCTGGAATCGACCGATTCGGGACAAGTGCTCGCCGATGGGAAGCCGGTCACCGGCCCGGGCCGGGAGCGCATGGTGATGTTTCAAGAGTCGGCACTATTCCCGTGGCTGGACGTGCTCGGGAACGTGCTCTTTGGTCTGAAGCTGAAGCCCAACCTTACCGGCAAGGAACGCCGGGAAGTCGCGCTGTTTTACCTCAAGCTCGTCGGCTTGGAGAACTTCATCCACGCCAACATCCACGAGCTCTCCGGCGGCATGAAACAGCGCGTCGCCCTCGCCCGCGCGCTCGCGCCGAATCCCCGGGTCTTGCTGATGGACGAGCCGTTCGCCGCGCTCGACGCGTTGACCCGCGAACAACTCTACGGCGACATCCAGCGCATCTGGGCCGAGCGGAAGAAGACAATCATCTTCGTCACGCACAACGTCCGCGAAGCGGTCTGCCTGGGCGACCGGGTCGTGCTGTTCTCGCCGCATCCCGGTCGGATCCAGGAGAAATTCGAGATCAAGCTCCCCCGGCCGCGCGACATCAACAGTGTGGACTTGGCGAAGTACTCCACCGAGATCACCCGCGCGTTGAAACGTCATCTCAAGCCCGAGACCACCGAGGTCGCCGAATGAAACGCTGGCTGCTCGTCATCATCTTCTTTGCGGTCTTGATCGGTGCGTGGGAATACCTCGTTCGCCGCGGAGTCTGGTCGCCGGTGCTCGTCCCCTCGCCGCTGGATGTCGGCAGATACTTCGTCAGCTCCATTCAAGACCGGACGCTCCTCGAAGCGAGCTACGTCACGATGAAACGGCTGGTGCTCGGCTACGTCGTCAGCCTGATCATCGGCCTGCCGCTCGGTTTGCTGAACGCCCGGTTCAAAGCCTGCGAAGACACCATCGGCGTCCTCGCGCTCGGGCTGCAGACGCTGCCGTCCGTCTGTTGGGCGCCGCTGGCGTTGCTGTGGTTTGGCCAGACGGAAACCGCGATGTTCTTCATCGTCATCATGGGCTCGATTTGGTCCGTGACACTGGCGACCGATGCCGGCGTGCGCAGCGTCCCGCCGATCTACGCCCGGGCGGCGCGGACAATGGGCTCCGGGGGCCTCCACACGTGGCTCAAGGTCATCTTCCCGGCCTCGCTGCCCTTCGTGGTGTCCGGTATGAAACAAGGCTGGGCCTTCGCGTGGCGTTCGTTGATGGCCGCCGAAATCTACGTCACCATCCTCACCGGCTTCGGTCTCGGCCACCTGCTCCATTACGGCCGGGAACTCCACGCGATGGACGCCGTCATCGGCATCATGATCGTCATCATCGTCATCGGCCTGCTCGCCGACAAAATCCTCTTCTCCCCCATCGAACGCTTCCTCCACCGCCGTTGGGGCACCGCCCGCAACTAAAAGTAACTAGCATGAAAATCTCATACTTAGGATTCGCGCTGGCGGTTGCTGTCGCAGCCCGCGCTGACGTGGTGTATTTGACTGACGGCAAGACCATTACCGGCCGAGTTACCGGGTACGCACGGATGACGTTTGATGTGGAGGATGACAAGGGCAGCACCTCGCGCCAACCGCAGGCGAAGGTGAAGAAGATTGAGTTCACCGATGCCGAGGCCTCGGTGACCACCGTGAATCGCGGGCCGGTAAAGGGACAACTCGTTACGTTTGAAAATTCGCAGTTTGTCCTCAAGACCGCGGACGGCGAGGAGCGCGTGGCAACGACGTTCGTGAAGGACATCACCGTGGCCGGCAGTGGCAGCGGCAAGGATGTGGATCAGGTCACCGGCAGCGACCTCGCCAAGTACATTCCTCGCGGCAAGGTGACGATCGTGGATTTCTATGCGGACTGGTGCGGCCCCTGCCGGATGATTGGCCCGCATCTGGAGAAGTTGGCGAAGGACGATGACGCGGTGGTGTTGCGCAAGGTGAACGTGGATAAAAATGGCGCGCTGGCGGCTAAGTACAACGTGCGCGGCATCCCGCACATCCTCGTCTTCGACAAGGCCGGCAAGGAAGCCGGCAAGATTGTCGGCGCTGACCCGGACGGCGTGAAGCAGCTTGTCGCGAAGGCCAAGGGCAGCTAACGTCCCCGCCTGATGAAAGATCCCCGGATTGAAAAGCTGGCCCGGCTGCTGTGCCGGTATTCCCTGAACTTGAAGCCGCGCGATGTGATCGCGATCACGAGCGACGCCCTCGCGGCGCCGTTGATTCGGGCATGTTACCGGGAAGCGCTCCGGTGCGGCGCGTTCGTGACCACCGACCTGCGGATCGAGGCGCTCGATGAGATTTTCTACGCGGAGGCGAACGCCGACCAGATCAAGTGGGTTTCCCCGTTCGCGAAATACAAGCTGCAGAAGATCGACGCCTCACTCGGCATTTGGGCCGATGAGAACACCAAGGCTCTCACGAACGTCGATCCCAAACGGCTCGCCGCCGCGTCGTCCGCCCGCAAGCCGCTCAACAAAATCTACATGCAACGCAGTGCCAGCGGCGCGCTCCGGTGGGTCGGAACGCAGTGGCCGTGTCAGGCCAGCGCGCAGGATGCGGAGATGTCGTTGGAGGAGTACGAGGATTTCGTTTACGGGGCCGGTCATCTCGACGACGCCGACCCGGTCAAGACGTGGAAGCGCATCTCGAAGGAGCAGCAGGCATTGACGGATTTCCTGAACAAGGCCCGGGAAGTCCGGATTGTCGCGGACGGGACGGACCTCCGGTACTCCTGCAAGGGGCGAAAGTGGATCAACTGCGACGGGCATTACAACTTCCCCGACGGCGAGGTGTTCACGGGCCCGGTCGAGTCGAGCGTGACCGGGACGATCTCCTTCAGCTTCCCGGCGGTGCATCACGGCCGGGAGGTCGAAGGCGCGCGGCTGACGTTTGAGTCCGGCAAGGTCGTGAAGGCCGAGGCGCGTAAGGGCGAGGAGTTTCTCAAGGCGATGGTGGCGATGGACAAGGGTTCCTGTTACCTCGGCGAGGCGGCCATCGGGACGAATTACAACGTGAAGCGATACACGAAGAACACGCTCTTCGACGAAAAGATCGGCGGCAGCATCCACGTCGCGCTCGGGGCCGGTTATCCCGAGACCGGTAACCACAACCAGAGCGGCTTGCACTGGGACATGGTGTGCGACCTCCGCGGCGGCGGAGAGATCATCGTCGACGGCGAGGTCATCCAGCGCGCCGGCCGGTTCTTGAACAAGAAGTTCCCCCAGCCGACGCGCTGAACCGATCCCGGTTTAGTGATACTTCGCCTTGAGGGTGGTTCCCTTCTTGGCGCTCTGGACGGCGAGGTCGATGATGTGAATCGGCCGCCGCGCCCACTCGCCGGTGATGACGAGTTTCTCGCCCTTGGTAAGGTGATCGGCGATGTTCTGGTACAGCCGCCAGCCTTCCGCCTGCGGGTTCGGGAAGCGGGTAACCGTGGTGGCGTTGCCGGCTTTGACGATCAGCTCGTTGTGGCCCCAATCCATGATGTAGCTGCCCTTGGTGCCGGTGACTTCGAGCATGCCCCGCTTCGGATTCGCGTCGATGTTCGTGATCGACAACGTGACCCACTGGCCGGACTTGAAACGCGCCACGGCAAAACCTTCGTCCTCGATCGTGTCGGCTTTCCACTTGGTCTGCGGCGCCCAGTACCCGGTCTTGGCGAAGCCGGCGACCTCGACGAGGTCCGAGGGAATCAGTTGGAGGCAGTATTCCAGCAGATGGCAGCCCCAATCGTACAGCACGCCACCGGAGATTTCCCGGCTGGTGCGCCACCAATCACCGGGCTTCCCGTAGCCGCCCATGTGCGCCTCGATGCGGACGATGTCGCCGAAGAGACCTTCCTTCTGGTGCTTGAGCGCCTGCATGATCCAGCCGTCCCAGTGCCGGTTGTGATACGTGGAGATGATGACGCCGCTCTTCTTGGCCGCGGCAATCATCGCATCGCACTCGGCGGTGGTGATGGCGAGCGGTTTCTCGCAGACGACGTGCCGCCCGGCCTTCAACGCCTGCAACGCCAGCGGCGCGTGGCTGTTGTGCGGCGTGATGATCGTGATCAGGTTCACGTCCGACTTCTTGAGCATCTCGCCGAGCGACGAGTAGGTCTCGATGCCGGGAAAGTCCGTCGTCGCCACCTTGAGCCGTTCCGGGTCGAGTTCCGTGACCGCGACCGGCGTCATACCGGCCTGCTTCATCTCGTTGAGATGATGTTTGCCCATGTTGAAGGCGCCGCCGTAACCGACGACACCCACTTTGATTTCCGACGCTTGTTTGTAGCGCTTCATTTTTCCTTGGTTGGTTGCAGCCGCACAACGAACCGCTGCGCGACCGGCTTGAGTTGATGTTGTTCCCACGGCCCCGGCCCGCAACTCCCGCTGCCGATGCCGTTGTGTTGATGATCCAAATTCACGGTGATGAAATCGCGCGGCACCAGGTCCGTCGTGTGGCGCGCCGACTCCAAATCAGCCGTCGTGTACTGGTGGGCGCTGAAATTGTCAACGCCGCTTGCGCGGAAGCCTAGCCCCTTCGCATCGCGGAACTCGACCCACCGGACATCGGTCCG
>OMJI01000017.1 GCA_900299315.1 Verrucomicrobiota bacterium
CAACTGGTCCGTCTCGATTGGGAAGGCCTGGCGCGGCAGCTGGCCAACAGCGTGACGAAGCCCGACCGGCTCCGCGGCTCCACTCCCGCAGTGGCGCGCGCCCGCTGGCTGGGCGCCGTCCCCGCCCGCAATTTCGCCGAGATCAGTTGAATTTCGGGGTGTCTCCGGGGGCGGCCCTGGGATCTCCGGATATCTCCGGGGGCGGCCCTGAGCAAGTGCTTCAGGCGGCTGAGTTTCCGACCTGAAGCGACTTACGAGCGGGGTCATAATCCGGTTTCCAGGCTGGTCTTGTAGGTTATCGCGGGTTCACGGACGAACCAGGGTTCATTCTGGCCGCCGCAGCCTTGGGGCTGAATCTGCCACCGCTGCCGGCCGGTCACCTGTTGCGCCACGGCTCGGACAAACGGTTCGCTGCCGACGGCGACGCTCTCCGTCCAGAGCGGACAGCGTTCGAAGCGACGCTGTTGGAGTTGTTGCTCGATGCAGTGTTCCTGATGCTGGAGCAACTCGTGCCACGCCAACCCGCCGAGCAACCGCTGCAGGGCCACGCGATCAACGATCTGGTGCCGGGTCCGCCCGGCGACCACCCCCAGGAGGTGACTTTTCCGACTACTCTCGATAGTAACTGGCGGCCAGCTCAGTGGCAGGACAGCGGGGGCGCCAGGTGGCCTGGCAGATGACCGGGCGGCGCGGCGCGCAGTGCGGACCCCGGTTGATGTCACGCGCAACGCGGGCGGCGAGCGCGGCCCAGTCGACTGCCAACACATCGAGGCGGACCCCGGTCAACAATGTGGGCCGCATTGGCAGCGAGCGGGTAACCGACACGCGGCATCGCCGGAACAGCCGGACCATGGCCTGCGGCGCTTCGTTGGCCAGGACGTGGAGCCAGATATCGTTGTCAAAAAGCACCGCGAGGCCGGGCCGGGTTGCGAGCGAATTCACGTAGGCGTCGAGGTCAGTCTGGATCGTCGCCATGCGTGCGCGCGTCACGTCCAGCCGCGAGGCCGCCAGGACTTCGTCCGCGACGTGGGTGCTGGAGGTTTCGTCAGGGCCGGTGCTCGGAATCACGACGTTCCGAATCCCGTCGGCTTCCCAGTCGGCCACCGCCGCCTCGAGGGCGGCGCGATAACTGATGCGATAGGGAGCATCGGCCAGGGACGGGCTGTCGGCCACGTGCACGGTGGGGACACCGGCATCGGCCAGGATCTCCATGACCGGGCGGTCGCTTGGCGCCGGACAAAACCAGACCACAGCGTCCGGGTTGCGTTCCAGGAGGCGGGCGGCGAAATCGGGCTGCAGTTCTTCGCACTGGCCGTAAAACACCATGTCACCGACGAACTGGTGGCGGCGCAACTCCTGTTCCAGACGCCGGAAGAACAGGCGCCATTCGTTAAACATGACAAACCCTGGTAGCCAGACCGGCAGCGCGATCACCGCCCAGACGGCCACCCGCGGGTGCAGCCGGCGGCTGGGAATCTGCGTGTGGGAACTGCGGATCCGAAACAGCAACCCTTTCTGTTGCAACTGGCGATAGACGCGGGCGACGGTGCTCACCGAGACCCCGAAATGGCGGGCCACGTCGCGCATCGCGTAGAACGGCGCCGGGTCGGCCCGCTGGAGCCGCTGGACCAGCGGCGCCAGCACCTCGAACAGTTGGCGGGATTGATCGGCGGACCGATCCCATCGCCGTCGGTTGCCGAACACATCCGCCAATGCCGGCAGCGCCCGGTGCAACGGTTTCCTGCCCATGGCGGCCTATTGTGTACCGCTTGTGTTTCAGTTGCAAGCCTGCCGTGGCTCAGCGTAGAGTCAATCCAGAAAGGATCGCGCACCATGATCACCTCCTCCGTTCGTTCACCCCGCTGGCTGCGGATCGCGCTGCTGGGCGGTCTGATGCTGGGCGCCGCCACGGCACCGGCCTCGACTCTCAGCACGAATCTGCTCTACAATTTCACCGGCTCCATCAGCGGCGGGACCTACACCGAGAGCGGCGGCATCCCGACCACCGCGACGGTGCACAATATCCCGACGGTGGCGGGCGGCCTGTACAGCCAGACCAAGCCCAGCGGCGCGGGACTGACCGCGACGCTGGGTAGCAGCTTCAACATGGCCAACACCAGTTTCGTGTTCGAGGCGTTGATCCAACCCGGCCTTCCCGCCGGTCAGATGGGCACCGGCAATGGTGCTAACGAAGCGGTTATTGGGATAGATCACGGTACGTATTGGGAGTTGAGCTTGAACGGTAATAACCTGTTCGCGATGGCATATTCGGGCGGTGGTCCAAAACCGTCCCAAACCGTGACGACGCCGGATATTCTCGACCGCACGAAAACCAATCACGTGGCCATGGTCCACTACGCCAATTACCTGGTCAGCGGCCAGTACCGGCTGGATCTGTGGGTGAACGGCGCCTTGAAAACGAACCTCGTCTACAGCAACACGGGCGGGTTCGGCACCATCAGCAGTGTCGATTTGTTCAATCTTGACCTCAGCGGGACTTGGAATCGCCCCTACGCCGGCACGTCGGACGCGGTGGCCTTGTGGACGTTCAGCGGGAATACGTTCGATCGCTTCCTGCTGGTACCGGAACCGTCGCAACTGTTCCTGCTGTTCACCGGTGGCGGGCTGCTCATGTACTGGCGCCGGCGGTTGCGACGCTGAGGCAAACGCCATGACGGCAGGCAGAACCACTCGCCCCACCGGTCGCACCACGCCGTTGAGGGTCACCGCTCGCAGGATGGCGTTTACCTTGGTCGAGTTGCTCGTGGTGATCGCCATCATCGCGTTGTTGGCGGCGTTGTTGTTGCCGGCACTCAAGAACGCCCGGCAGCGGGCTTATCTGGCGGTCTGCCAGTCCAATGTCCGCCAGCTCGGATTGGCACTGACCGGCTACTCGGCGGACAGCGCCGGCTGGTACGCGCCGGACACGATGTCGTTTTCTATTAGTTTGACTGTGCCCAATGGCGGGATCGCGACCAACCTGACCCGGTATCTGTTTCCCGGTTACGTGGCCTCGCCGGGCGTTTTTTATTGTCCCACCGACGACTACCACGGGGTCAAGGTCATCCGTCGGAGCAGCGTGAATTCGCTGGTCGGGCCGCTCGACGTGGTCACGCAGCTCGGGGGTGGC
>OMJI01000018.1 GCA_900299315.1 Verrucomicrobiota bacterium
CCGCCGGCGGCACCGTGCTGCGGCACCGGCTGCTGCTGCCGTACATCTCGGCGGATCTTTCCGTGCGCGTGGCGAATCTGCAGGGCGCGAACTACGCTTATGGGTTTTACAATCCCGACCCCTCGGCCGGTCTGCCGGGAGGCGATCCGACCGGCGGCTGGTACCGGGTCGTGCCGTACATCGGCGGCCCAAACCCCTACGCCAACAGCACCACCTTCAGCGCCTGTCGATAACAAATGAAGTTGGCCGCTTGTTGTAACAAGTGATCTGTCCGCTTTTGAATCACACCATGCCAACCACTACACACACCATGCCAACCACCACGCTCACCGCCGACACCATCGCCGCCTACCGGCGCGACGGGTTTGTTCACATTCCCGGGATTATCACCCCAGCCGAAGCCGCGCGGTTCCGCGCGGCAGCCCTGGCGTGCAGCGGGCGCGTGCGCAACAACACCGCCGGCTCGGCCGGCGCCAAGGTGTTTCAGCAGCTCGTCAATGCCTGGCGGGAAGACGCGACGATGCGCGCACTCACCCTGCATCCCAACGTCGGGGCCGTGGCCGAACAGCTGGCCGGCGTGCCGCTGCGGTTGTGGCATGACCAAATCCTCATCAAAGACCCGCACAACCAGAAAGCCACCGAGTTTCACCAGGACCAGTCCTACTGGCCGCACCGCGATTCGACGCACCCGTTGTCGGCGTGGATTGCCCTGGGCGATGTGCCGGTCGAGCGCGGGTGCATGACGTTCATTCCCGGCTCGCACCGTCATACCGAGCTGGCGTCACTCGATTTGATGGACGGCCAGGGCCTGTTCCGGGCCTGTCCGGAGTTGACGTGGGAACCGCGGGTGACGATCCCGCTGCGGGCGGGGGATTGCACGTTTCATCACGGTCGCTGCGCCCACATGGCGACGCCGAACGGCACGGACGAACCGCGCGTGGCGCACGTGGTGATTTTCATGGATGCCACCACGCGTTATCAGAAACGGCGCGACGGTCAACCGCACCCGGTCATCGATCCGCTCGGGTTGACGGAGGGCGCGTTGCTTGAAGGGGACATGTTTCCGCGAGTGGGGACGCGCTAACCGGTCAGAGTCTCGATGCGCTGTTTCACTTCCGCCAACAAGGCCGCGACCTGCTCGACTTGCGCCCGCAGCGCCGGCCAGTCTTCGTCTTCCAGGTCGAAGCCCGGATACCGATCGGTGAAATATTTCTCGGCGAGGGCTTCGGTGAGCGGGAGGATGCGATCCGCAAGTTCCACATCCCGGACGCGCAGTTCGTCGTTCAACTTGACCAAGTCATGGGTCTTGATCAGAAACCAGCCGCGGCGCACCAGCTCGGCCTTGATGATCTTTTCCAGGATCTCGGCCAGTTTGCTCAGGCACAGGGAGTGCGCCATGCCTTGCCGCGTTAGTTCCCGCACCCCCTCCAGATCCGACGCCGCCAAGAACAGCCAATCGGCGGGATTATTGGAATCAGTTTTGCGCGGCAAGCAGTTTGCCCTCCTCGAGGACCGTTTGAAAAAAAGGGTCGCGACAAGCCCGCTTTTCAGCCAGCCGTGCCGGTGCGATGGGAATCAGAGTCATCGCGGGCTTGGGGCGGACCTCACGCAATGCCCGCCGAAACTGGGCCGCCGTCTCGAACTGTCGTTCGGCGCCCTCGGCGACGATGCAGAGGTCCACGTCGCTGTCGGGGCGCGCCTCGCCGCGGGCGTGCGACCCGAACAGGTACACCGCGTGGACCGGCCGCACGCGATCGAACGCCTCGAGAATCCGCCGCAGCACATCGGCTTGGTCGCGGAGACTGGCCGGCAGGTTTTCGAGCAGCAGCTTCATCCAAACAGAATCTAAACCGATGGGCCCGCACTGACAACCTTGAACGTTGAACCCTGAACCTGCAACCGTGAACCCTGAACCACCCCGCAACACCCGCGCCAACACGCTCGCCGCGCTGCGGCTCGAGCCGGCCGCCAGCGTGCCCGTCTTCGACGGCACCGTCTGGGAAGCCGTCCAGCTCGGCGGCAATTTCAAGTACGAATCGTGGACCGACCACTGGGGGACCGTCTGGCAGGCCGAACTGCCGGGGATGGTGCCCACCGACGTCGGCCACCCGCTGGCCGACCTCGACCGGCTCGCCGATTACCCGTGGCCCGACCCGTGGGCGCTCACGTGGACCGCGGCCGACCAGCAACACCTCGACCGCCTCAAACAGCGCGACATCGTGGTCGGCGGCGCCCATATCAAGTTCGTCTGTGAACGGTTGTGTTGCCTGATGGGCATGGACAATTTCCTGATGGCACTGGTCGAGGACCCGGACCGGGTCCAGGTGGTGATCGATCGCGTGGTGGACTACAACATCGTCTGCCTGCGCCGGTTGATGGACCTCGGGGTCGACATCCTGCACGTCTCCGAGGATCTCGGCAGCACCAACGATCTGCTGCTGTCGCCGGAGCTGTTCCGGCGGTTCCTGGTGCCGGCCTACGCGCGCTGTTTTGCCGAGGCGCAACAGCGCGGCGTGATGATCGATTTCCACAGCGACGGCGCGATCCTGCGGATCGTGCCCGACCTGATCGCGCTGGGCATCACCTGTCTGAACCCGCTCGAAGTCACGGCCAACGACCAACCGCGCGCCCGGGAGTTGACGCTTGGGAAGATTGCCGTGCTGGGCGGGATCAACTCCAAGATCGTCCAGACCGGCACGCCGGCCGATGTCCGGCGCGAGGTCGAGCGGGCGTTTGCGCTCTGGGCGCCGGGCGGCGGCTGGATCGCCGCGCCCGACCAGGTGCTCACCGGCGCGCCGCCCGAGAATGTGCGGGTCTTCTGGGCCGCCTGTTGGGAAGCAGCAACTCGAAGCTGCTGAACACCGCAAACCGCCCGCCGCTACACCGACCACGGACCACCGAACATCCCCCATGGACGCCGTTGCCATCTACGCCATCGCCTACCAGCGCACCGCCGCCGCGGACGGAGGCGATGTTGCCGCCAACCGTGGGGCGGGTTGCGACGGGCCGGCGTGGCCGCCGATCCGCCGTCGGGGCTCTGCGCCCGGCGCACCCGCGTGACGCCACGGCAGGCGCGCGGCGACTGCCGATGATGATGGTGCTGATCAGCAGGTCGGCGGCTCCGGGCGCAGCGCCCAGAACGCCGCGGCGTCGGCACTGGACACCAGGCTCTTGTAATGCGTGTCCAGCATCTCCGTACCGGCCCTGTGCCCCATCACGTAGGCGGTCCTGACGGGATCCTTGTAATGAGCGAGGTGGTAGCTCGCGAACGAGTGCCGGAGCGCGTTGTGCGGCCAATCGGTGATCCCGGCCTCCTTGCGCAACGCGGCAAACCGTGACTCGAACTTTCCTTCGCCGACGATCGGGCCGCTCGGCTTGGCGCACAGCTCGAGCCACGCGGCCAACGTATCATTGCACGGGATCACCCGGCGCGACCGCAGCTTCGCCGCCCGGGCGCCGATCACGATCTCGCGGTCGGCCAGGTGAACATCCGTCCAGTCCGACCGCTCCAACTCGGCCCGCCGTACCCCACCAAACAACCCGATCGCCACGTAGCCGAGCAGGCCGTATTTCGGCGCCAGCCGCAGCAGATTGCGGATCGCCTCCACCGAGAGGCAGCCCGGCTCAGCAGGTTCCCAGTTCGGCACCGTGATCGCGGTGGCCAAGTTCTCCACCACCCAGCCGCGTGGCCGGGCGTAGAGATAGAGTTGCTTGGCGAACCGGATCCGGTTGTACTGGGTCCGTGGCTGGATGTTGTCACCCAAGCAGATGCTCTCTAGCTCCTGCAGCGTCAGGGTGTGGAGCTGTCGATCGCCGAAACGATTGGTCATCAGCCGGCAAAACGACGCCAGTGCGCGGATCGTGCTGCTACGGCGGTTGGCCCGGCGCTTCTCATTAAGAATCTGCGCGGTCATCTCGGCAATGGTCGGACTGACTAGCCGCTTGAGGTGGTGTTCGATGTAGTACTCGACCGCCTTGACGAGGTTGCCTCCGTACGGCTTGAGCAGCTCCAGGCAGCGCACCGCATCCACGCGGTCGGCCACCGAGAGCGTGAACGCCGCCACGCCCTCCTGTTCGTTCGCCGTCCGCAGCTTGGCGGCGAACGCCTCGGCTTCCTCTCTTGTCCGGAACGCCACGCGGCGCCGCTTCCCGTTCACCTTCCCACAATCGACCACCCAGCTAATCTTGCCGGATGGGTACGTCCGTTTCGTGATCTTCGGCCAGTTTGTACGTTTATTGGGCATGGACAGCCGCCTCCTTTCAGGTCGGCTGCCCTGGTCATTCTCGGCCCGCGGCGTTTCCTCCTGCTCGGTTTCCCGAATCGGAAACGTCGTAATCGTGACTTGAGCGGCAAGTGGCCACGGCCCCGGGCGTCACGCGGGCGTCACGCAAGGCAGAAAGCGGCGGATTTGCTGAGCAAACCGGCAGGCGTGTACAGGACTTGAACCCTTTCGCGGTCGTGGCAGTCACTCGATCACCTCCCGAATCTTGTTCAGCTCCTGTCGGTTGATGCACGCAACCTTCTCGTGGATCCGGTCGCCCTGTTGACCGGGATCCCCCCCCCATCACCGCTCCAGTTTCAGGTCGGCGGTGGGTGATTTGCCTTGCACCGTTGGCGGGAATGTTCCACAAAGTAAGTCAGCGCATACTATAAACACCAACCCGCGGCTCAGCGCCGGGACGGACCACCGGGGCTTTGGCAGCGGATCGTTTGCGGACAACGCCGTCACCTGCTGGCCACTGGATTGAATTTTATGAAACCCACGAGCAAAACCCGTGGTCGACCTCCCACCACCCAGGCACGTGTGATCGCCGAGTTGCGCCGGCGGATCCAGCAGGGCGACTGGCGCGCCAGCCGGCAACTGCCCAGCCGCGCCGCCCTGGCGAAACAACTCGGCGTGAGCCTGATGACGCTGCAGCGGGCCATGGTCGCACTCGAACGCGCCGGCTGGATCGAGTCGCGCGGCGCCGCGGGGACCGTGGTCGCGCGCCGGGCGCCGACCCGCCCGGTCTACGCCCTGTTGCTGCCGTACCCGGCTGATCATCCGGTCGGGTTCACACTGTTTCATCGCGCTCTGGTCGCGGCGGCGCGTGACATCGAACGGCAGCAGGACTGCCGGTTCGAGCTGGTCCACGCCCAGGCCGGCCGGTTCGCCGAGGCCGAGCTCGCAAGACTCACCGCCGCGATTGACGAGCAGCGGGTCAACGGGTTGATCCAGGTCAATTACCCGGGGTTCCTGACCCAGACGCCGCTGTGGCGGCCCAACCGGCAGGTGCCGGTGGCGGCGCTCACCTATACCGGCGAAGTGCTGGGCGTGCCGGCCATCTCGTTCTCAATGTCGGACTGGACGCAGCAGGCACTCGACCTCGTGGTCAGGGCCGGCTGCCGGCGCGTGGCGCTGCTCGGCATCTGGCCGCGCGATTCGGCGCCGATGGCGACCTATCGCCGCCAGCTGGCCGGGCATGGGCTGACGGGGCCGGACTGGTGGCAGATGTACCTGCACCCGTACTCGGCGGCCTCCGCGCGGGAATGGCTCCAGGCGTTGCTGGCGTTGCCCGCGGCGCGTCGTCCCGAGGCGTTGCTGATTGCCGACGACAACCTGGTCACCGATGCCACGGCGGGTCTCGCCGCCGGAGACGCCCGCCTGCTGGTGGTGGCGCATTACAACGCACCGCGGCCACCCAAGACGCACGTGCCCGTCGAGTGGCTCGGCAACGATTGCGTGGCGTTGTTGCGCGCGGCGGCGGCGGTCATCGAAGCGCAGCGGCGGGGCGACAGCGTGACGACGCGGACCGTCCTGCCGCCGGTGCGGCCCCCCGCGGGGGAGCCACGGCAATGACCCGTTGGGGTAGGGACGGCTCTCCGAGCCGTCCGTCGGTCGGTCAAGCGTTGCGAACCAGGACGGCCGCTTCGGAGAAGCGGCCCTACCGGATGCTGCGAACCGGTCACTGCTGAAACTGAAGTCATCCCATTGGAGAACCCTGATGCTGAACCATTCTTCCGTTGTCCGCCGGGCCCTGGGCCTGGCGCTGGCTTTGGCCGCCGTAGCCACGTCGGCCCGCGCCGTTGAACTGACCTACGCCATCACCGAGCCGTTCGGTCTTGCCTGGGGCCCCGACCGCGTGACCTACCCGGTCGAGTTTCCCAAAGGCAAAGTCACGCCCACCGGGGTCGCCCTCGAAGGCGGCGCCGCACAACTCAGCGAGCTCGAGTTTTGGCCCGACGGCAAGACGGTCCGGAAGGCCAAGCTGTCGTTCATGGTCACGCTCGCGCCCGACCAGACCGGCACCTGGAAAGTCGTCGCCGGCACACGGGCGGTGAAACCGCCCGACACGGGGGTGCGGGCCGAGCGCAAGGGCGACGTGATCGAGTTGACCAACGCCAAGACCGGCATCCGGCTGGTGGGCGGCCAGCATGACGCCCCGGGCGACAAGGTGCCGGGCCCGATCCAGGCGGTGCGATTGCCCAACGGCAAATGGATCGGCCAAGGCTGGTGGGAGACCGACGTGAAATGCACCGGCTACCGCGGCGAGATCACCGCCACCGGTCCCGTGTTCGCCCAGGCGAAACTCCGCTACGAGTTCGCGGGCGGCAAGACCTACACGGCCACGGTCGAGCTCAATGCCGGCCAGGACCTCGCGGTGGTCACCGAGGAGTACAATCTTTCCGAGGGCCAGCGTTACCCGATGACCGGCGTCGACGGCATGAAACCGGAGGAACGGTATGCCTACGTGCTGCCGAAGTTCGCCTCGCCCGAAAAGGAACTGCTGTGGGATTGGTGGGGCCAGACCATGGCGAAACTGCCGACGCCGAATGCCTATTGTTTCTCATTCGCTGACGGGCTCAAACCCGACAGCGCCGATTTCAACGGCCGCAGCCAGTACGGCAATCTGGCCCAGGGCGATGGCGGCTTGAAGTATGATCAGGACGGCCGGTTCGCCTACCTGAACGCCTACCTCCAGTGGGGCGACGAGGAGACGATCTACCTCGGCTTGTGGAACGCGAAGGAGCCCGCCCAACAGCTCGCGTTCGTCGGTCTGCGGCCGAGCGAATGGATTCACCCGGACATCGAGCCGCACCCGAGCACCATCCTCAAGCAGTACGTGCAGACCACCTGCCCGACGTTCCTGCGCAAGACGTCCGGTGACGCCTGGATGCGCGCCCCGGTCTGTCTCGGCAAGCGTGTGTATGGCATCGGTGGCGTCGAACGCACCTTCGGCAAGCAGGTGGACCCGCAACGCACGGGCCCGGTCGTGACCGCCAAGGAGCAATGGGGTTCGAACCTGATACTCCGGCATATCCGGCTGGGCAGCGTCGAACTCAACACGGTCCGCGACTGGGTGCTGTGGTACGACGAGAAAGGCCAGTACCCGCGGATGTATGTGCCGGAGGGCGACCGGGCCCGGTACGAGTCGCGCCGGACCCGTAAACCGCTGGCCGAGGTGCAGGCGGCGCTCGCCGCCCAGAAGGCGCCGACCGCGGCCGACACGAAGGCGGTGGCCGACGGCATCGAGAAAACGCGGCAGATGGTGCAGCATTTCGCCCAGGTCGCTTACGGGCACATGGACTACGGGATCAACGAGGGGCTGATCGCCAACGCCGCTGAAGACGCGTTGGCCTCGCCGGCGTGCACGCCGGAACAGGCGCGCGACCTCCGCCGCTGGCTGGCGGCGATCGTCTACCACGCCATCAACCCGAACTTCGTGCCCCCCCGGCGGGCGGGGTTCGCCTGGGGCTCGGCCAACATGATGGCGCAGGTCCAGTGCCGGGCCTGTTACCTGGTGGCGCTCCTGCCGCACCATCCGATGGCGAA
>OMJI01000019.1 GCA_900299315.1 Verrucomicrobiota bacterium
AGCGGCTTAGGCGATGCGATGGCGAGCGGCGGCGGCATCAAGGGGCCCGGTGGTCCGTGGCTTGGCGCAGGCCGAATGGGGCCGAAGCGGGCGATCAATTTGAAGCAGTTTGGTGGCAGCCAGGAGACGGAGCGGGCGGTGTTGGCGGCGTTGCGGTGGTTGAAGGCCAACCAGCAGCCGGACGGCTCGTGGCCGTTGCGCAACGATGCCGGGACTGCGCTGGGGGTGTTGTGTTTCCTCGGTCACGGCGAGAATGCCGACTCACCGGAATTCGGCCAGACCGTGCAGAAGGCCTTGGAGAAGTTGGCCAAGGCGGTACCGCCGAGCGGCGATGTTACCGGGGCGATGTACGAGCAAGGGCTGGTGACGCTTGCGTTGTCGGAAGGGTTCATGCTGACGAGTTCGCCGATGTTGCGCGATCCGCTGGAGCGAACGACGCAGGTGATTTTGAAAGCGCAGAAGGTTCCGAAAACCAACCCCATCCATACCGGCGGATGGCACTATTCGCCGGCTGCCCCGACGGCTGACACATCCGTCTCCGGTTGGGTGTTCATGGGATTAAAATCAGCCAAGTCTGCCGGCTTGGAAGTACCCGCCGAGCACATGGAATTGGCGGCGCAGTATTTTTGGAACGCCTACCACCCCAACGGCGGCTTTGGATACAGCGGCCCCGGCTTGGGCGGCGCGATGACGCCGGTCGGCGTGTTGTGCCAGCAATTCCTCGGCAACGGCAAAGACAAACGCATCGAGAAGTGCCTCGACAACATGCGCAAAGAGACCATGGTCTGGGAGACCGGTGACGGGGCGGCGATGTATCGCTGGTATTACATGACGCTCGCCATGTTCCAAGGCGGTACCCAAAACTGGACCTACTGGAACAAGTTGATGCGAGACGCGCTCCTCAAGAACCAGAAAGAAGACGGGCACTGGGATCTCCCTCCCAAGAGCGGAGAAGGACAACACACGGGCCAGGGCGGATTGGGATCCAAGGTCTATTCAACTACTCTCGCGACCTTGATGCTGGAAGTCTACTACCGGTACTTGCCGATCTACCAGTTGATCGACAAACCCACCGCGCCGAGCGCCCCGACGGCGCCCGGCACGGCATCAAAGGGGTAACTCCCTACGGCTTGCGCGCGCCCTTCTGGCAGTCTGGTTTGGCGGCTCCGAGGGGATCTTTCCGCTGGGTGATGTTGGCGGCACCGGCCACCTTCTCGCGGTTCTCGGCGATGTAGCCTTGCCACGAAGCCGGCACGTCACCCTCGGCAAAAATCGCTTCCACCGGACAGACCGGCACACACGCCGTGCAATCGATGCACTCGTCGGGATGGATATAAAGCCGGTCGTCGACTTCATAAAAACAGTTTACGGGGCAGACTTCGACGCAGTCGGTGTACTTGCATCCCACACAAGGTTCGGTGACAACGTGTGCCATAAATTTCTCCTTTTGATATAGTTGGCGGGGTGAAAGCCAACGCGCGCACTCTAACAACCCGTCTCGGAAAAATCATTCAAAAACTTCGGCGCACGTACCCGGATTTTCGCTGCGCCCTGAATCACGAAAATCCGCTGCAGTTGCTCATCGCCACCATCTTGAGCGCCCAGTGCACCGACGAACGCGTGAACCAAGTCACCCCGGCCCTCTTCACCAAGTACCGGATCGCAGCGGAGTTCGCAGCGGCGCCACCGGGCGAGTTGGAGGAGTTCATCAAGTCGACCGGATTCTTCCGCAACAAGGCCAAGTCTATCCGCGGATGCTGCCAGGAACTCGTGGCCAAACACGGTGGCGAAGTACCACGAACCTTGGCGGAACTCGTGCCGCTTCCCGGGATTGGCCGCAAGACCGCGAATGTGGTGCTCGGCGTGGCCTACCGGCGGGCGGAAGGCATTGTGGTCGACACCCACGTTCTCCGGTTGTCCCGTCGGCTCGGGCTGACTCGCCAGACTACCCCAGAAAAGGTGGAGCTGGCCCTGATGGAAATCACCCCGCCGTCTGACTGGATTGACCTGTCGCACCTGTTGATTTGGCACGGACGAAAACGTTGCAACGCGCGGAAGCCCGACTGCATCCAATGTGAGGTTGCGAACCTGTGCCCTCAAATTGGAGTCGATAAATGAAAGAACTTAAGATTGGTGACAAAGCCCCGACGTTCCTCGAACTGACCGCCAACAAAGGCAGCACGGTCGTGCTGTATTTCTATCCCAAGGATTTCACGCCGGGTTGTACCACGGAAGCGTGCGAATTCCGGGACCTCTACGAGAAGATCCAAGAGCACGATGCGGTTGTGCTGGGTGTGAGCCCGGACTCACCGGAGTCTCACGAGAAGTTTATCGCCAAGCACGGACTGCCCTATTCGCTCGTGGCCGATGAAGACAAGAAAGTCTGCCAAGCCTACGGTGTCTGGGTGGAAAAAAGCATGTACGGCAAGAAGTACATGGGCGTCGAACGCAGCACGTTTGTGATCGGCCCCGATGGCAGGATCAAGGGCATCTTCCGCAAGGTGAAAGCCCCAGGGCACGCCAAGGAAGTCCTCGCCGCGTTGTAAGCTTACGGCTTGCGGTGAGTCTCTTTGACGAGGCGCGCGAACATATCGGTCTTCGCGCGTAGTCCGGCATCCTTGTCCAGTTCCTTGACCGTCTTGTCGAGACGGTAGCTCCAGTTACCTTCGCTGACTGCGCCGGGAACGTTGAAGCGTCCCTCCGTGCCGAAGACGTCAGTGATCATGAAGACCGCGAGCCACGAGTTGGTCTGGAGCACGCCGCGCAGGATCATTTCGTGGACGAACCCGTCGAACTCCCGGGGCGGCTCCTTGCCGTCTTGGCCGCAATACTTCATCCAGCGCCTCAATTCCCACCGGGCACCGTCGTCGCCCCGGTCGGCATGTTCCCACAGTTCACGCCACATCGCGCGAACCGGCGGATGATCGTGCGTGGCCGGGGTGGCGAGCGAGAGCCGGGGATATTTCGCGCCGTCAGCAAATGAATGGTCAGGCTGCCGGAGGAAGTGCGGAATCTTGTAGCCGGGAATTTCCAAGCCTTCCAAAGCAAGCGGGACGTACGGCGGGACGACGCCGAGGTCTTCGGCAACCACAGCGGTATCGCCGGC
>OMJI01000020.1 GCA_900299315.1 Verrucomicrobiota bacterium
CTGAACTGGGGAATCTTGGGCACGGGCATGATCGCCCGGGCGTTGGCAAAAGCCATCAACGAATCACAGACCGGCACGCTGCTGGCCGTCGGCAGCCGGTCGCAGGCGACAGCGGATAAGTTCGGCGACGAGTTCAAGGTCGCCCGCCGGTACGCCAGCTACGAGGCATTGTTGGCCGACCGGGATGTGCAGGCCGTTTACATCTCGCTCCCCAATCACATGCACGCGGAGTGGGCCGTGAAATGCGCCGAGGCCGGGAAGCACATCCTTTGCGAGAAGCCGTTCACGATCAACCACGCCGAGGCGATGGCGGTCATCGAGGCGGTGCGGTCGCGCGGCGTGTTCTTGATGGAAGCGTTCATGTACCGGTGCCATCCCCAGACCGCCAAGCTGGTCGAGCTCGTCCGCAGCGGCGTCATCGGCGAATTGCGGGTGATCCAAGCGCATTTCAGCTACAACATGGGGCAGAACCTCGCCAACATCCGCCTCCAAAACGAAGCCGCCGGCGGTGCGATCATGGACATCGGCTGCTATTGCATGTCGATGACGCGGCTGATTGCCGGTGCGGAGCCAGTCGAGATCAAGGGCATTGCGCACATCGGTACGGCCAGTCGAGTGGATGAATACGCCACCGCCGTGGTCAAATTTCCTGGCAACATTCTCGCCAACCTTACCTGCGGCAACCAAGTTAACGTGGACGGCACGCTCCGCATTTGGGGTTCCACCGGCCACATTCTAGTCCCGAATCCGTGGTTCCCGGGCAACACGCCGGACGCAGCGCGCATCATCGTCAACCGCGACGGCCAGCCATCGGAGACGATCAACGTCCCCGGCTACGCCGGCCTCTACACCATCGAGGTCGACACGGTCACACGTCACCTCGCTGACCGACAGGCACCCCGCCCAGCGATGACGTGGGACGACACGATCCAGAACATGCGCGCGCTCGACTTGTGGCGGAACAACGCCGGTATGGTCTTCGATGCCGAGAAGCCGACGGCCAGTTTCCCAGCTCTCCCGACCGGCGCAAAGCCGGTAATGAAATACAGCAAAATTACCGGCGTCGACAAACCCGTCAACCGCATCGTCTGCGGCACGATGCTCGAAGGCGCGACCAACCGGACTCCGCACGCGATGCGGTTGTTCGACACCTACTTCGAGCGCGGCGGCAACACGTTCGACACCGCGTGGGTCTATCAATCCGAGTCCTATCTCGGCAAATGGGTGCGCGACCGGGGCGTGCGCAAAGACGTGGTCATCATTGCTAAGGGCGCCGCCACCATGGCTGCGACGCCGGAACTGGTGGACCGCGAACTAGCCGAGAGCCTCGAGCGGTTCGGGCTCGACACCGTTGAAATCTACCTGATGCATCGCGACAATGTGAACGTGCCGGTGGGCGAGTTCGTGGATTGTCTGAACCGGCACAAGAAGGCCGGTTGCTTCCAAGCCTTCGGCGGTTCCAACTGGACTCTCGCCCGCGTGCAAGCCGCCAACGAGTACGCCCGGCAGCACAACCTCACCGGCTTCACCGTCATCAGCAACAACTTCAGCCTCGCCGAAATGGTTGCCCCAGTCTGGGCCGGCTGTGTCCACGTTTCCGACGCCGCCTCGCGAGCGTGGTTAACGCAGCATCAGATCGCCAACTTTGCGTGGTCGAGCCAGGCGCGGGGATTCTTTGCCGGTAACGCTCATCCCGACACCAAGAGCGACGCCGAACTCGTCCGTTGTTGGTACAGTCCCGACAATTTCCGTCGGTTGGAACGAGTGAAAGAACTCGCCGCCAAGCGCGGCGTGCTCCCCATCAACATCGCCGCCGCCTACGTGCTCTGCCAGCCGTTCCCGAGCTTCGCCTTAATCGGCCCGCACACCTTGCACGAAATCACCACCTCGCTCCCCGCACTGGACATCACCCTGACGCCAGATGAAATGGCGTGGTTGAATCTCGAGCGCTAGATTTTAAGCACGATCTTGCCGGTGGTGTGGCCTTGCTCGATGAGGGCGTGCGCCTTGGCGGCAGCTTTGAGCGGGAAAACCTTGGCGATCTTGGTGCGGAGCTTGCCGGCTTCGATGAGCTTGGTCAGCTTGGCAAGCTGCCGGCCGTTCGGCGCGACGAACACGTACTTCGGTTCCACGCCTTTCTTCCGCACCGCTTCGGCATCGACGAATGCGAGGATGGAAACCAGCACACCACCCTTGCGGACCACGTCGGTGCTCTTCACCTGCGTCTCGCCGCCCACGGTGTCGAACGCGACATCCACATCCCGCACCGCTTGGCGGAAATCCACGGCCCGGTAATCAATCACCTCGTCTGCGCCGAGGCTTTTCACGTAGGCGTGCTTGGCTTGGCTGGCAGTGGCGATGACGTAGGCCCCGGCCTGCTTCGCCAGTTGCACCGCGAACCCACCCACCCCACCGGCCGCCGCGTGAATGAGCACGCGCTGGCCGCGTTTCAAGCCGGCCGCGTCGAAGAGGGATTGATACGCCGTCAGCGCCGCCAGCGGCACCGACGCGGCCTCCACGAAGGAAAGATTCTTCGGTTTCCGCGCGATGCTGGTCTTGGGCACGACGACGTACTCCGCATACGTGCCGTCCTTGATGATCGGCTTGCGGCAATACGCATACACGGCGGCGCCCGTGCCGACGACCGTGCCGGCCGCGTCCCAGCCGAGAATGATGGGGAATTGATGCGGCAACCGCGTCCGCAACAGTCCCTCCCGGATCTTGCGATCCACCGGGTTGACCCCGGCCGCCTTGACCTTGATCAAGACCTCGCCCTTCCCCGCCACCGGTGTGGGAAGTTCGCGCAGCTTCAGTTCGGTGCGTCCGCCAAAGTTATCAATCGCAATTGCTTTCATTCGGAACGATGCAGTTGGTGGGAGGGCCATCCCACGCTTGCGGGATCGTGGCTGACCCTCCCGCAGGGGCACACCAGACGGCGTGCGGTAGGGACGAGCCGCCGGCTCGTCCGAATC
>OMJI01000021.1 GCA_900299315.1 Verrucomicrobiota bacterium
CGCGCGCACGCCCGGGAACCGGTTGGCAGCGATGCTCATCCCAATGCCGCTCTTGCAAATCAGCACGCCCCGGTCCGCCGCGCCGGTCAGGATGGCCTGCGCAACCTTGTAGGCGTAATCGGGGTAATCCACCGGCTCGGTGCTGCACGACCCCAAGTCCGTGAACGGCATCCCGCGCGCCGCCAGCCACGCCTTCAACGACTCTTTCATCTCGACGCCGCCGTGGTCACCGGCCAACGCCACCCGGTACCGCGCCGCCACCGGGGTGCTCACCACCAACTCCTTCACTGCCGGCATCGCCGCCCGGATCTGGTCGCGCGTCCGCCGGTATACATCCACCGTCGCGCCGATGGGGTCGGCGATATCCGGTGACTCGTGCGAGGCCACCGGCTCCAAGTCGTGCAGCGCGAAAATCTTCTCCGCCGATTCCGGGTACAACGCGTGCAACACATCGCGCTGCTGCGTCGTCATCGTGAAAATGAATGTGGCCTGGTCGATCAAGCCCGGCCGCAGCGCGAGGCTGCTGTGATGCTTGATGTTCAGCCCCAGCTCCGCCATCACCTCGACGGATTGCTGGCTGGGCGCCTGACCGTCCACCGCGCCCATGCCGGCTGAGAGCACGCGCACGTCAGCGCGACCCTTGACCATGTCGGCGAACAACGCTTCCGCCATGGGACTGCGACAAATATTGCCGGTACAGACGAAGAGGACTGTCTTCATTGCCAACTCAACAACACCCGGATGCCTTTCAACACATCCACCGCCCGTTGCAACACCACATCCCGCACCTTCTGGATCTCCGCGCTCTCTTCCGGGGTTGTGTCCCCCTCCTCCATGGTCGGCGTCTGCACCGCCTCGCCGCGGAACGCCTTCACCAAATCCGCCTCGCTCATCCGCTTCTTCGCCACGTGCGGCTGTAGGCTGACCGTCAACGTCATGTTCGTCGACGCCTTCAAGACCACATCCTGCTCCACCGCGAGATCGAGAGGCACGTAAATATCCGGCGTGATGCCGCCTGGGAACACATCCGGGTTCGGCAGGCTCTTCGGATCGCTCAACTTCAACACAACCTTGCCGGTCGCCACCCGCAACACCTGCCCGTCACTCAATGGAATATCCTCCGTCGTGGCCGGTGCCCCCGCCGTCAGGCTGCCGACGATGACACCCCGGTCTTGCCCGCGCACCGCCCCGGCCAGTGCCTCCGCCGCACCGCGCGTCTGACCGTTCACCAACAGAATCAACGGCGCCACCGCCAAGTCCTTGGCGTCTTTTGCGCCGTCACCGTGCCGGTGCGCCTTGAAAACCTGCTCGCCCTCGGCGGTCTTCAACACGAACAACTCCCGCTCATCGCCGAAAAACCTCCCGGCCAACTCCGCCGCCGCCATGAAATTCGTCCCGTCCGCAAACCGCAGATCCAAGATGTAACCGTCACACTTCGCCGCGCTGAACTTCTGCAACTCTCCATCCACCGCCGACACCGTGTCTTCCGCCACGTCGGTCACGCGGATGTAGCCGATGTTCGGTTCGATCACCTCCGTGCGCGCCAGCGGCTCCCGCTCCGCCAACGCTGCCGGCGTATTCGTCATCGTCAGCGACACTGCCGCGGTGTTCGTCGCGGGCGGCTCCGGGGTGACGAGCACCGCGCCCCGGCCGAGCGCGTTGAGGATGCCCTTCACCGTGGCCGCGTCGATGGACGAAGCGTCGAGCTTGTCGCGGTTCACGTAATGCGCGCGCAACGCCTTGACCACTTCATCGAGATTGGACGCGCCGGCTGCCGGCGGCTCGTTCGTGGCCGCCCACGCGACGCTGCCACACGCCAGCAACGCAATCAGACCGTTCAGGATTTTCTTCATCGTGAATGACTCCGACCCACTACCGGGCCAACGCCCGCGCCGCGATGTCGCGCCGATATTGCGCGCCCGCAAACCGAATCTTTTCCACCGCCCGGTACGCCTGCGCCACCGCTGCCGGCAGATCCGCGCCCAACGCCGTGACGCCCAGCACCCGCCCGCCATCCGTCAACACCTGCCCACCGGGGCTGCGCTTCGTACCGGCGTGAAACACGCACACGTTAGCCAACGCCGCCGCGTCTTTCAACCCATCAATCGGCTGGCCCTTCGGATAATCGCCCGGGTACCCCGGCGCCGCCATCACCACGCAGACCGCCGCGTCCTTCTTCCAGTTCAATTGAAACCGGTCGAGCCGTCCGTCCGCGCAGGCTTCCAGCACATCGAGCAAATCAAAATCCATCCGCGGCAACACCACCTGCGTCTCCGGGTCGCCGAACCGGCAGTTGTACTCCAACAACTTCGGCCCCTGCTTCGTCAGCATGATACCGGCATACAACACGCCCCGGTACTCGATGCCCTCCGCCCGCAGCCCGGCCAAAGTCCGCGTGAAAATATCGTCGAGCGCCCCGTCCAGCGCGCTCGTCACCATTGGCGTCGGCGAATACGTGCCCATCCCGCCGGTGTTCGGCCCCTTGTCGCCGTCAAAAATCCGTTTGTGATCCTGCGCCGCCGCGAGGATCCGGTACGTCTTCCCGTCCGTCACCGCCATCACCGACGCCTCGTTGCCGGTCAGACATTCCTCGATGACCACCTGCGCGCCGGCGTCACCGAAGACGCGCTTCTCCATGATGTCCACAATCCCGGCTTCCGCCTCGGCGACCGACTGCGCAACAATCACACCCTTGCCGGCCGCCAACCCATCCGCCTTCACCACAATCGGCGCGCCAACCTTGCGGACGTAGGCCTTCGCAGCGGCGGGATCGGAGAAAATCTCAGCCAGACCGGTAGGCACACCGGCTTTCAGGAACAACTGTTTGCAGAAAACCTTGCTCCCCTCCAACCGCGCCCCCGCCTTGCGCGGCCCAAAAATCTTCAACCCCTTCGCCTCAAACGCATCCACCACCCCGGCGCACAACGGCGCTTCCGGGCCGACCACCGTGAAATCAATCTGCTTCTCGAGGGCAAACGCCAACAACTTCGCCACATCCGTCGCGACGATCGCGACACATTCCGCAAGTTCCGCAATGCCGGCATTCCCGGGCGCGCAGTAAATCTTGGAGACGCGCTTCGACTGCGCCAGTTTCCACACCAGCGCATGTTCCCGCCCACCCCCACCAATCACCAGCAGTTTCATGAGGGCCGAATGATTAACCACCAAGCCGGCAAGACACAAAGAAAAAGTGCTCACCGACACGACCGCACCCTGGTCGGGCAGCAAAGGCTTGAACCGGGTGCGTGGCGCCTGTTATCACCCCGGCATGACGACGATCAACAAGGTCACTTTCAATGGCGCCAAGGCGCTGGAACTCATCACACCGTCCATTCGACTGGTGGCGGTCTATCAATTCGGGCCGCGCATCGCGTTCTTCGGTCAGCCGAAAGGCGCGAATCTGTTGCTCTGGAAACCCGGTAAGTACAAACGCGGCGCCTGGAATTTGCAGGGCGGGCACCGCGTCTGGGTCACTCGACCGGGCGCGGATGAGAATGAGGACACGTACGCCACAGACAACGCGCCGTGCGACGTGGAGATTTTCGACGACGGCTTCCGCCTCATCGGGACCGAGAACCCGGTCAACCGCACGCGCCGGGGATTCTCGGTGAAGGTGCATGACGCGGAGACGGTGGAAGTGGATAACTTCGTCCACAACACCGGCGACATGCTGTACAGCGGCGGGTTGTGGGCGTTGACGTGCACGGTGCCGGCGACGGGGACGAAGTACGGCATCCCGCTTGGCGACGGCTCGGAGTGGAACGCGTACCGGATGGTGAATTTCAACCGCTGGGCCGGTCACGGCCAGGGCGGGTTCAACGACAAACAGATCGTGACCGGCAAAGACCTGCTCGTCGTCACCCCGGCCGGACTGGAGAACAAGCGGATGATCGAATCGCACCACGGCATCATCGCGATGAGCGACCCGAGCCGGGGCGTCACGTTTGCGAAGAAGGTGCCGCACGACATCTCGGCCCCCTGCCCGCTCGGCTGCAACATCGCGTTCTACATCGGCCCGAAGAATTTCATGGTCGAGCTGGAGACGATGGGCGCCGAACGCAGCCTGCGTCCCGGCGATACGCTCCATCACACCGAGAAATGGGTGCTCAAACCCGGCGCCGTGAAACTGACCAACGCCGCCGCGCTCCTGCAGTTGTTCGCCTGAACCGAAACGCTGGAGTTGAGCCTGTTGTAGGTAGGGGCGAGCCGCCGGCTCGCCCGCGGCGGAGGCGGGATTCGGACGAGCCGGCGGCTCGTCCCTACCGCACACCGTCTGGTGTGTGGTAGGGCGCGACCGCCGGGCGCGCCGAAGTCGTTGGCGGTGATGACCGAGCGGCGCGCCCGGCGGTCGCGCCCTACCTTCGACTGCATCGTTCCGATGAAGCTCCCACATTCGGCTGGCCATTTGCGGAGGCGTGCTGGCCGGTGTATATACCCGCCATGCGGTTGATACCCCGAGGGAAGAGCACGCTTGGCGAGCAGGTCCGGTGGGCGATGTACACGGTGATCCTCGTCGCCATCACGGTGGTGATGTACCAGCGGGACGAACACACCGAGCACCGCCAACTCCGCCGCATCGAATCCCTCATCGCGGCCGGTCGCGAGCAAGAGCTCTACCCCTTCCTCGCCGACGACGACCCGGATGCGGTCCACCTCGCCACGCAAGGTTTGTGGGAATGCTGGCTCAACGAGAAAGGTCCCGCCGCCCGCCACGTCCTCGAACTGGGCGTCCAGGCCATGAACGCCGGCAATTTCGCCGGTGCTGACCGGATCTTCACGCGACTGACGCGGGAATATCCGGACTGGGCGGAGGCGTTGAACAAGCAAGCCACGTTGCTCTACCTGCGCCAGCAACCCGCGGCGAGCCTCGCGATCTGCCAACGCGTCGTGCGGCTCAAGCCGAACCATTTCGGAGCGTGGGCCGGCCTGGCCATGTGCGCGATGCGGCTCGAGGATTGGTCGCTTGCCCGGCACGCCTGCCGGGAAGCAATGCGCATCCAGCCGCATTCCATCGAACACCAGCGCGTCCTCAGCGTCATCGAACTGCACATCCCGGCGCTCGATGTCTAAGCCGGCACGATGCAGTTGGTTGGAGGGCCACGCTCCGTCGTGGCCGAATTCCCCACGGACGCGACGGAGCGCGTATCTCCAAATTGGCACACCAGACGGAGTGCGGTAGGGACGAGCCGCCGGCTCGTCCGAATCCCCACCCCGGTGCGGGCGAGCCGGCGGCTTGCCCCTACCCACAACGGGTTCAACTGCACATCCCGGCGCTGGATGTCTAATCGAGCCGGACGATTACCCGGCCAAGCTGTTCGCCGCGCAAGATGCGGTCGATCTCACCGCTCAGCTCCGCGAGCGAACATTCCCGGGCCAATTTGTTCAGACACGCCGGCTTCCATTCGCCGGCCAACTTCGCCCAGATCGCGCGGCGATCCGGCATTGGGCAACTGGCCGAATCAATCCCGGCCAACGTCACGCCGCGCAGGATGAACGGGTAGACACTCAGCGGAAACTCCGCGCCGCCGACGTTGCCGCAACACGTCACGATGCCCCGGTAGCGGGTCGAGCGAATCGCCGTCGCGAGCATCTCGCCGCCGACCGTGTCGACTACGCCAGCCCACCGGCCTTTCAGCAAGGGCCGACCGGTCTTGTCGATCTCCCGGCCAATCACCTCGGCAGCGCCGATCGCTTTCAGCCAATCCGCCGCCGCTGACTTGCCGGTCATTGCGACGACCCCGTAGCCCAAGTGCGCCAGCAACGCCACGGCTACGCATCCCACCCCGCCTGTCGCCCCGGTCACCAAGACCTCGCCGGTCACGCCGTGTTTCTGGAGCCGGTCGACGCATTGCGCCGCCGTGAAGCCGGCCGTGCCGAAGATCGCGCATTCCCGGGGTGTGAGTCCCACCGGCCGTGGGACGATCCAGTCGGCGGGGACGCTAACAAATTGCGCGAAGCCGCCCGGCGTGTTCATGCCGAGGTCGTGACCGGTCACGATCACGTCGTCGCCGAACGCGTCCACGCCGGGTGTGTGCGGGTAATGTTTTGTGACGCCGCGATTGCCGGTGGCCGACAACGCATCCTTGTAATTCAGCGAGGAGTACCGGACCCGCACGAGTTCGCCCGCCGGTAGGTCGTCCGTGGAGCGTTCCTCGACGGCGCGCGTGAAGCCGGTCGGGCTTTCCCGGACCACCAACGCGTGAAACCGCCGGCTCATGGCTCAATGCGAAGTCAGCGCGTCGATGTAATCGGCGAGGATGTGTTTGGTTTCGTCGAGGACGGGATCACCGACACTGGGCTTGTCGTCGTCGCCCAACGCGTCGTGATTCGTCTTCGTCGACGCAAGTGTCGCGTTGGTTGACGAGGCGGACACGGGCGCTGGCAGACCGGGCGCGGAGACGTTCTTGAGCGTGATTTCGTACTTAGTCTCGGGCGCGGGCTTGTTGCGGGCGCGCTCGCGGTTGCGCTCTTCGAGCCGGTGTTCCTGTTCCTTCTGTTCGCGTCGGCGCTCGGCTTCGTTGAGGGAAACCACCGGGTCGTCCCGCCGTTTGCGGAAGCGCTCGATGTCCTCGCGCAGCCAGACGAATTCCTCGTCCCCGGCAATGCGGCGCGCGGACTTGCGGCGCAGCATCGCGACATACGGCTCGACGCGTTGTTGTTTGTCGAACCGCGCCACCGGCACTTGGTCCCACGGGAGCGCTTCGGACATTTCAATTTCGCCGAGTTTCATCGGGCTGGTCGGCGTGGGCAGGATGATGTCCGGCACGACGCCCTTGAGCTGGGTCGAGGAACCGCTCGGTCGGTAGAACTTGCGAATGGTGAGCTTGAGCGCGCCGGGATTGCCATCGGTCGGCAGGTTGAGCTCCTTCATGACCGACGCGAGCTGGATCATGTTTTGGACAGTGCCTTTGCCGAACGTGGACGGATCGCCCACGATGATCCCCCGCCCGTAATCCTGGATCGCCCCCGCGAGGAGTTCCGAAGCCGACGCGCTCATGCGGCTCGTGAGGACGATCAACGGCTTGTCGCACCGCGTCAGCGAATCGGGGTCGCGCGAAGTCTGGACGCGCCCCTCGGAGTCCTTCGTCTGCACCACGGGCCCGTAGTCGAAGAACAAGCCGGTCAGCTTGATGGCTTCGTCGAGCGACCCGCCGCCGTTCCGGCGCAAGTCGAGGATGATGCCCTGCACATTTGCTTCCGCAAGCTTGGCGAGCAGCAACGAGACATCGGCCGTGGCGCTGACGCCCTCGCTGGCGTAGAACGACGGCAAGTCGATCACACCGAGCCGGACTTTCTTCCCGTCAGCGCCTGGGCCGTCGACGATGGTCGCCTTGGCCTGCTGGCTTTCGAGTTTAATCTCGTCGCGGACGAGCGAAATGGTTTTGCGGACCGACATGTCAGCGTCGGCCGGGATGATCGTCAAGACCACCGTCGTGCCTTTCGGGCCGCGGATGAGCTGGACGGCCTCGTTGAGCGGCATCTCGACGATGTCGACCGGCTCCTTCTCCCCTTGCGCCACGGCGACGATGCGGTCGCCGGGCTTGATGAGGTTGCTGGTGGCCGCGGGGCCGCCCGGCAACACTTCGCAGATTTTGCAGTAGCCGTCGTCGAATTGGAGAATCGCGCCGATGCCGAACAGCGAGTTGCGCATGCGCATGGAGAACTCTTCCAACTGCCGGGGACCGAGGTAATCAGAGTGCGGATCGTAAACGTGGGCGAGTGCATTGAGGTACAACTCGAGCACCTGATCCGGCTTGAACTGCTGCATCAGCCGCAACTGCCGGTCGTAGCGCCGCGTCAATTGCTGGACGATCTCCGCCGGTTTCTTCTTCCCGAGCAGTTCTTGAAGATATTCATACCGGAGATGCTGACGCCACAGTTGCTGCGCCGCGGCGAGATCGGCAGGCCGGGGAGCTTTCGCACGATCGAGCCGGTAGGTGTCGTGGCCGGTGAAATCGAACACCTCGTTGGTGAGCGCTGCTTTGACGAAGTTCACCCGCTGGCCGAGCCGTTCGACATACCGGGCGAAGATCTCATGCGCCGGCCGCACATCGCCGCTCTTCAGGGTGATCTCTTCCAAGCTGGTCCGGTAGTGCGCGAACTCGGCGATGTCGGCTTCCGTGAAGTGCATGTGGGTGCCGTCGAGGATGTCGAGATAGTGATCGAGGAACTTCTCGGACAAATCGCCGTCATGCCGGTGCGCCGCGAAGTGCGACCGTTCGAGCATCTCGGCGATCACGCGGGCAATGTTGGCTTCGGAATTGGTGCCGGCAGCCCGGCTCGTGGTCGCCAGCAAGAGCGCCACCAAGAGCAAACGAAACAAGCGGTTCTTCATGGGCGGCGAATATAGCGCAGCCCGTCCCGGTAACAAGCCACGGTTCGAGCTTGGATTAGGGGCAACAATTCCGGCAGAATCCTGACCGTAGACAACCGGAGATGACACCATGAGTGATTGGAGATTGACCCCGCAAAACACCGCCCTCGTCGTCGTGGACGTGCAGGAAAAACTGATGAACGCAATGGCGCGCAAAGCCGAGGTCATCGCCGGCGTGCAGAAGCTGCTCGGCGCGGCAAAGGTGTTGAACGTGCCGGTCGTGATGACGGCGCAGTACGTGAAAGGACTTGGGCCGCTCTGCCCGGAGATTGCGGCGGACGCGACGGAGCGCGTCCCTCCAATTGAGAAACTGACGTTCTCTTGCTGCGGCGCACCGGACTTCGTGCGCACGATGAAAGACCTCCGCCGGCAGCGCATCATCCTTTGCGGCGTGGAGGCCCACGTCTGCGTGCAGCAGACGGCGATTGATTTGATGAAGGATTACTTCGTCTACGTCTGCGCCGACGCGGTTTGTTCGCGGCGAGACCTCGACCGGGATGTGGCCATCGAGCGGATGCGGGATTGCGGCGCGGTGATCACGACGGTGGAAAGCGCGATCTTCGAGATGCTCGGCCAAGCCGGCACGGAGCAGTTCAAAGCCTGTCTGCCGTTGTTCAAGTAGCACCGGACTGTCGCTTGCTTTCCGCCTCATTCGGGTGAAGTGTACGGAGCGGTAGGGGAAAGTGGGGTCAGTATGGTGCGAGTGTTAATGTCAGTTTGTTTCGTGTTGCTTGGGTCGCAGCTGTTGGCGCTAGGGGATGCTGGTACGGCGCCACCACAGCCGGATCTTCAATTCTCCGTCTCCCTCGAACGAGGCGTTTACGAAGTCGGGGAGCCAATTGTGGCGACGGTCAAGGTCACCAATCTGGGCGAGACGGATTACGTCATCCAGACCAGCACGAGAATGAAGGGCGCGTTTGACGGGTTTGCGTTTCTCGTGACCGACTCCGCCGGCCAGCCGGTCGCGCAACCAATCCCGGGCTTGCCGCTCGCACACTGGATCGGCTCGTGGAACCGGCTGGCGCGTTTCGAAGGCACGGAACGCAAGATCTTCCTCAACTACTGGTTCCGGCCACTGACGCCGGGCAAGTACACCGTGCGCGGCCAATACATCCCCCGTACGACCGACGGTAACCAGACCATTACGTGGCCACCCGTCAGCTCCGAGCCGGTGACGTTTGAAGTGACCCTTGTCGGCGAAACGAAACTCGACGTCCGCATCGAGCGGCTCACGACGCAACTGGAAGGCGGCGACCCGCTCGCGGCGGACTTCCTCGGCTTTACCGGCGATCCCTACGCCATCGCACC
>OMJI01000022.1 GCA_900299315.1 Verrucomicrobiota bacterium
GGACGTCGTGCCCGCCTGCCTTGCAGACTCGGCCAAGCGCGCGCAACCGGGAACTCCGGTCGAACCGCACCTCCGCGTTCGGCAATCATTTCGAGTTGCTGGAGATGTGCGAGCTGCATCAGCACCGGCAGGCCGTCACCAAACAGCAGATCGGCGCGAAGCTCCGGGAGTTCCAACGGAAGTTCGAAGTCGCGCCCGAATGCGAACCCGCCGAGCTGGCGCGCGCCGCGCAGACCTCGTGCGCGCTCGACAAACTCATCGAGGCCCACAACCTCGGCTCGCTCGCCTATTACTATGAGAGCGTGGCCGGTAATCCTTATCAGGACATCGTCACCTCCGTCATCGCCGGTAACACGTTACTGACCGGCAAGCACATCCCCGTCGCCGGCGAATGCGAGATCAAGAACGTCCAAGCCATGAAAATCATGGATCTGCTCGGCACCGGCGGGTCGTTTTCGGAATTCTATCTCACTGACTTCAAGGACGACGTCGTCTATCTCGGCCACGACGGCCCCGCGCATTTCGCGATTGCCGAAGGCCGGGTCGGTCTCGTGCCGCTACCGGTGTATCACGGCAAACCCGGTAAGGGTCTCTCCATCCAGATGACCGTCCGCCACGGCCCGGTGACGCTGCTCTCCGTCGTGCAAGACGGCCAGGGCAAAGTCTCGTTGCTCGTCGCGGAAGGCGAATCCGTGGAGGGGCCCGTACTCCAGATCGGCAATACCAACAGCCGATACCGTTTCAGCATCAGCGCCAAGCAGTTCATGAACGACTGGTCCAGTGCCGGCCCCGCCCACCATTGCGCCATCGGCCTCGGTCACGTCGCCAACAAGATCGCCAAGCTCGGCGCGTTGCTGAACCTGCCGGTCCGCCGCGTCTGCTGAGGCAGGAACTCCTGTAGCCGAGGCGTCAGCCTCGGCCGAAGCTGACGCTTCGGCTACAGTTGCTCGCCGGTAACCGGCACTTCGAACGTCTGCGGAGCGAGTGCGGACTTGTCAGCAAGCTCACGCGTGCGTAGCATCGCTGCCATGAAAGTTTTCGTCACCGGCGGCGCCGGCTACATCGGCAGCATTTGCGTGGAGGAACTCCTGAACGCGGGCCACAAGGTCACCGTGTTCGACAACCTGAGCGAAGGCCACCGGGCGGCGGTGGACAAGCGCGCGCAGTTCATCGAGGGCGACTTGGCCGATCGGCCCGTCCTGTTCAAGACGCTCGAGCAGGTGCGCCCGGAAGCGGTGATGCATTTTGCCGCCAACGCGCTCGTGCCGGAAAGCATGACGAACCCGAGCAAGTATTTCCGCAACAACGTCGGCAACGGTATCAATCTGCTCGAAGCGTGCATCCAGGGCGGCGTGCAGAAGTTCGTGTTCTCGTCCACGTGCGCCATCTTTGGCGTGCCGAAGAAAGTGCCGATCAGCGAGGATTTGCCGAAGGAGCCGGTCAATCCCTACGGCGAATCGAAGTTGATGTTCGAAAAGATCCTCCACTGGTACGAACGCCAGCACGGCTTGCAATACGTCTGCCTCCGGTACTTCAACGCCGCCGGGGCCACGGCGTACTTCGGCGAACATCACTGGCAGGAAACCCATCTCATTCCCAACGTCCTCAAGGTCGCGCTCGGGCAGAAGCCGGCCGTGGAAATTTACGGCACGGATTACCCCACGCCCGACGGCACCTGCGTCCGCGATTACGTCCACATCGTCGACCTCGCGCAGGCGCACATGCTGGCGCTGAAGCACGACAAGAGCGACGTGTTCAACCTCGGCAGCGGCGACGGTTACTCCGTCAAACAGGTCGTCGAGGCCGCGCGCAAGATTACCGGCAATCCCATTCCCGCTCTCGAAAAACCGCGCCGGCCCGGTGACCCGCCCAAACTCGTCGGCGACTCCAAGAAAATCCGGTCGGTACTCGGCTGGCAACCCCGGTACGATTCGATCGAGGAAATCATCCAGAGCGCGTGGGACTGGCACCGGACCCACCCCCACGGCTACGACTGAGTTTGTAGTGCGGCGATTCATCGCCGCAGGTGGGTGTCACGCGCGATGAATCGCGCTACTACGAGCCGGTTGTCTGTAGCCGAACTGCGAGCTTCTTCCCAAACACTCTCTCACGGAAAAAGCCGGGGAGGCGCGTCCGCGCGATGCGTCTCGGTCGGCGGTGGCGTCGAGGGTAAATCGGCCAGCGGGGTGAGTGCTTCCCGGGCGTTCTTCAACCATTTCGCCGCGCTGGTGTGGACGACCAACAAGGATTGGCAGGTCACCGGGTCGGGGGTCGTGTAGAAAACAGTCACATCCAGCCGGTCATTGTCATTGTGCCAACTGAATTGCCGGTAGAGCGCGTATTCGGCATAACGTCCCGCCTCAATTCCCGGCACGGTGGCCGGCGTGGGCGCGCCTTCGCCTTGCGTCCAGTCGGCCGGATCGCCGTACTGGATGCGCAAGGTGCGGAGGAGTTCTTCGGGCGTGATGAGGCGCGGCGGTTGAACCGCGACAAATTCCTTCAACTCGCCGTTGTAGAAATACGCCGTTAACCGCTCGATCCCCCGCGCATCCCGCGCCTCATAAATCTCCGGCGTCATGCCCCGGGGGTTTTTCAGGTAGAGCGCAAAGCGCGGTTCGAGCGATTCGCGGGTCGCGTTGAGATGGATGCCTTCGAACTGATCGAGCGGACTGATGGGCGTCTCGGTCGTCGTGGCATCGTTCCGCGGCCGGGTATCGACGTGCGACCACGAGGGTGTGGTGTTCGGTGTTTCGTCGCTGATAATGATCGGCTTGCGCCCGAACCGTTCACTGACCACCGCCAACCAGAACGGCGCCAGGATGGCCATCACCACCACCACGCCCATGAAGTAGAGGTACATCTTGGGTACCGGGCTGAAGATCCGGCGCATCATCCGCGCCGGCGGTTCATGGGTATGCTCGACGTGCGGCTCAAAGTGCGGCGGAATATCGCGCCGCACCAAGATCATCACCCCGCATCCCGGACAACGCGCTTCTCGAACAGCGGGCGACGAGGTGAACACCCGCTCACAATGGTGGCACCGCACTTCCATTTCCCGCACCGTATCAAATCCGGCCAGCCCCGACACGAATATTTTTGTGCCTGCCCGCCGGCTTCTATGGTAGTCTGCGCGTGGGGTATGTACCGGCTGCTTTTCCAAGGACGCCTCGCCGAGCGCGCGCCGTTATCCATCCGGGAACCGCGCTTGTGGCTGGGTCGGGATGCGGCGTGTGAAATCCAACTCGCCGAGAACGGCGTCAGCCCTCGTCACGCCGTCATCGAACGCCGTGAGGACGGCTATTACATCAGCGATCTCGAAAGCGAAATCGGCTTGCGCGTCAACGGACAAGCCGTGACCCAGCACCGGCTCAACTCGGGCGACGAAATCGAGCTGGGCTCCGTCGCGCTGCGATTCGAGTTGGCGCATGACCTCACGCCCCGGGGCCGCAAGCATGACTGGTTACTGGTGGTCACGGCAGTCGTGGTGGTCTTGCTGGTGTTCGGACAAATCGGCGTGCTGTCTTGGATCTTCTCGCAGCCGCGTCCCAACGGCCGCGTCACACAAACGCAACCGGCCCAGATTGACGACGAGCCACCGCCGCCTGTCGCGCCCGCACCGGCACCGGTCGCGCCACCGGCTGCCACACCGGCTCCCGCCAAACCCGCATTCCTCAACCGCCAGATTCGCATCGAGAAAATCACCGAGTCCCCCGATCAATCCCAGATGGTCGTCCAAGTGCAAGCGCGCGCGCAAGTGGGCGACCGGGATGTGGACAGCCGCGCCGTGGCGATCGGCGTGTACTTCTTCTTCCGCGCCAGCGATGGAACGGTCTCGCTTTGGGAGCGGCCGTTGTGGTTGAATATCGGCGGCATGAACAACTTCGCGAGCAAGACGTTCAACGCGCGCCTGCCGGTCACCCCGGCGCAGTATGCCGGCTGCCTCGTGCGCACGTTCTACCGCAACCAACTCCAAGACGAGGCGGCTAAACCGGCCGAGCTGCTGGCCCGCGCCCCCGCCCTGACCTTACCGGAATGAGCACTCCCGAGTCCGCCAGCCCCGACAATTTCACCGGCGCCAGCATCGGTCCGTATCACGTCGAGGAAGTCATCGGCGTCAGCCAGTGGGGCCACATCTACCGGGCCGTCCAGACCAGCATCGGTCGCACGGTCGCCCTGAAAATCCTCACGCCGGACATCGCCGCGCTGCCCGGTAAGATCGAGCATTTCCTCGAAGAATCCCGCGCCGCCGCGCAACTCTCCCACGCCCACATCGCCGGCGTGTACGAGGCCGGGCGCGCGGGCGACACTTACTTCTGCGCGATGGAACATCTCGACGGACCGCCGTTGCAGGAGTTTCTTACCGCCGTGGGCGAAGACGGCACGGCGCAGGTGGACGAGCATCATCTCCTCCAACTTATCAGCCACATCGCGCGCGGTCTCGATTTCCTCTGGCAGAAACAAGTGCCCCACCCCGCGCCGGTCACCGACAACATCCTGCTGAACAGCGAAGGCGTCGCGAAACTCCGCAACATCGAGTTGCTCGACCAGGAGGCCAGCCCGAGCCCGGACCACGACCGGCAGACGCTCGGCATCGGCTTGGCGGAATTCGCCAATCAAATCGGCCCGGTCAGCAAGCCGGTGGGCGAGTTCGTGGAGCGCATGCTCGGCTTACCGGATCGCAAGCCGATCACGTCACTGCTCGGATTGGCCGACGAGGCCGAGGCGCTCGACCGCAAGCTCTTCCCGCCGGTCACGGCGCAGTCCACGATCGAGAAGTTCGAGAAGAAAAAGACCAACCCGCTCGTCTACGTCGGCATCGGCGTCGCGTTGATCGCCGTCGTGGTCGGAATTGTTTTCTGGCGCCACACTGAGAGCAAACCACCGGAGCCTGAAGCACCCCGGCCGGCCGACATCGGTGCGATGATCGAGATTCCTGCCGGCGATTTCATTTTCCAGGACGGCGTCAGCACCAACCTGCCGACGTACTTTATCGAGAAGTACGAAGTCACCATCGCGCAGTACAAGGAGTTCCTCGACGCGATGTTCGCCGGCGCCAAGATCACACCGCATCCGTTCCAGCCGCGCCGGTCGGGTTACGCCCCGGATGCGTGGGACAAGATGATCACGGCCATCACCAACCGGCTGCCGTTCAACAACGCGCCCCTGACGTGGGACTCCCCGGTCTTCGGCGTGGATTGGTACGACGCCTACGCCTATTGCCAATGGCGCGGGCGCCGGCTGCCGACCGAGATGGAATGGGAAAAGGCGGCGCGCGGCGCCGACGGCTTGAAGTATCCCTGGGGCAACGCGCTCGACCCGGCCAAGGCCAACTACGGCATCGCCGGCAAGCTGACGAAGTGGAGCTTGGTTTATCTCCCCGCCGGCGACCGCAGCCCGTACCAAGTCCAAGGCTTGGCCGGCAATGTCAGCGAGTGGACCGCCAGTAGCGAGACCCGTTCGACGGCGGTGGTCCGCGGCGGCTCGTGGCAGGATGCCGACCCGGTCGCGACCCTGCGCCAAGCCCAAGTTCGCCGCGACTACCGGGCCACGACGCTGGGTTTCCGTTGCGCGAACGACGAGCCGGCCAAGTAATCACGCTCACGGCGTGAACGTCATGATCTCCAGCCACTCCTCACCGGCCGTGGTGAATCGCCAACCTTTGCCGGCCTGCGTCACCAGATGACGGCAGGTATCCGCGTTGAGAAGCGCTTCGTTCACCGACCGGATACCGGGCACACGCCGGTCGGCACTCGCGCGCGGCCACATGCTCACCGGCATCCCCCACGACGTCACGCCGAGTTCGTAGAATGGTGCCAGCTTGCCGCCGACAATGAGTTCGGGGTGAAGTTGCGACCACGGCAATTTGTCCGCCCGGACCAACACCGTGAACGCCACCGGCTGCTGCGAAAGATACGCGAGGAAGTTGAGCTTCGGGTTGGCCGCGTAGGCGCGGAAGAAATCGGCAGCGTTCAAACCCATCAGGTTCTTGCCGTTGAAATTTCCGAACGGCGGCGCCTTCGGGTCGCGGTGCGGATACCAGATGCGGAAATTCGGGTTGAGCAGGAAGTTGATTTCGAAATGCACATGGGCCCGGTCGGCGCTGATGCCTTCCCGGGTATTGGTGGAACGCCCCATCGTGGCGATCCGTTGCCCCTTGCGGACAGCTTGGCCGACCGCGATGCCGTCGGCGACCTCGCGCAGGTGCGCGTAGAGCGTGTAGACCGGCACGCCGTCCCAGCGATGTTCGACGATGACGTACCGGCCGTAGTTCGAGAGGCCGGGCTTGGTGTTGATGAATGCCACCGTGCCGTCCGCGACGACCATGACCGGATCGATCGGCTCGCCCTGCCGGTCGCGCTGGAGGCATCTGATATCCAGCCCCTCGTGGAACCGCCGGCCGTCCCGGCGCACGCAACCAAACATCCCGGACTCGGTCGTGCCCTCGATGGTCGGCTGGAAAAACGCCGCATCACCACCGGGCCGCAGCAACGCGTCGTTGGCCGTGGGCAGGCATACATCCAGCGCCCACGCGGGCGGGATGCAAATCCAGAATGCGAGGAGCAGGCGGCGGATCACTTGCGTTTGTTCGCCAGGAGGTTGAGCCCATCCACCAACTGCCGGGCCTCATCGTCGCTCAGATCGCCTTCGAGGGTGTACTGGCCGGTCGACAACCGCCGGTCCACCAGCCACGCCGCGACGGGTCGTTCGTTCACGAACACCACGAGGTAATTTCCGCGATTGCGCGTCGTCACCGCGTCCAACGCCACGGTGCCGTGCGGATCGAACCGCAACGCCACGACCTTGCCGCCGGCCGTCTCGATCAACTCGGCGCTCGCCACGTCCCGTTCCGACAACACCGCAAACGGGCTGACCGGGATCCGCATCTGCACGCGCGGCACCACAACCGTCCGCACGTGGCTGTCCGGCAGCAGCGAGCTCGTCTGCTCGAAGAACCGCAGCGTGACCTTGGGCGCGCTCTGGCAGCCGGCAAGCGCCAGCAGCACGAGGACAAAAACTTTCTTCATAAACCCGCCGGCTTCTCCATCAACGCCGCGATGCGCGCGAGCAGCCGACCGGCCGCGCCGCCGTCGAGCACCCGGTGGTCGAAGCTCAAGGTGAGCTGTGCCTCGACGACCGGCACGAATTGGCCTTTCGCCTCGTCCCAGAACGGAACCTTCCGGCCCGCGCCCAAACCGAGCACGAGCGTCTGCTCCGGCAGCGGAATCGGCGTCGCCCACGTCAGGCCGAACGTGCCGTAATTCGTGACCGTCGCGATGCAGGTGCCGGTGGCATCCGGCGGGAGCCGGCGTTGCCGGGCTTGTTCGAGCAATTCGTTGTAGGCGCCGACGAGTTCCCGCAGCGACTTCTTGTCCGCGTGGCGAATCACCGGGACCAGCACGCCGTCCTCCGCTTCCACGGCAAACCCGACGTGGATCGCTTCGGGATGAACGATCTTGTTGCCGATGAGCCGTCCGGCGGGCGCGCTGTTCTCCGCCAACGCCAACGCCAGCGCGCGCAACGCATAGAGCGTGGGCCCCGGTTTTGGATCACTCGCCTTGCGATGCGCCAGCACCGCGTCCATCCGTACCGGCAGGCCGACCGTCGCCAGCGGCCGCGTCCAGCTCCGCCGCATCGCGTCAGCTACCGCCACGCGCATCGAGGAGGCCGGGCTGAGCCGGCGTTTTTCCAGGTCGGAAATGAACTTCTCGAAATCCTGAACTGTCAACCGCCCCGCCGCACCGCTACCGGCCACGCCCGCCAAGTCGGCGGCATGCAAGCCGAGCTCGGTCATGCGCGCCTTCATCCGGGGAGAGATGTAGCTGACCCCAGCCGCGTGCGCCGGGACCGGTAGGCCGCGCACGGTGGGTTCCACTTTCGTCACGCGATCCGGTGCCGGTGATTTGGAACCATTGTCGGCCGACGGCGTAGCCGCGGGTTGGTCCACACCGAACGTGGCGGCGTCGGCGGCGCTGACTTCGAGGTAACCGAGCACGGCGCCGACCGGGTAGCTGACGTCGGTTTTGACGAGCCACTTCTCGACCTTGCCGCGGCAAGGCGAGGAGACGTTCATCGTGGCTTTGTTGGTCTCGTCCTCCAAGACGTCCTGGTCGGTCTCGACGGCGTCACCGGGGTTGACGAGGAACTTGATGACCGTCGCTTCCGCGATGGATTCACCGAGTTGCGGCATGATGATGGGAATCTGTGGCATGGCTAGGTCCGCAATAAGCGCCGCGCGGCGGCGGCGATGCTGTTGGCGGTGGGCCGGTGGGCCGCCCAGAGGTTCGGGTGATAGGGCACCGGCGTGTCCTTGGCGTTGAGGCGTTGCGGCGGCGCGTCGAGCAGGTTGAAGCCTTCGCTGGCGACGCGGGCGATGACTTCCGCGGTCACGCCGCCCCAGGGGAACGATTCGCCCACGCAAAGCAACCGGCCCGTGCGCGCGACCGACGCCATCACGGTGTCGGTATCGAGCGGCTTGACGGTGCGAAGGTCGACAATCTCGACCTCGTAACCGTCCACCCTGAGTTCCTCGGCGGCGGCGAGCGATTCGTGGAGCATCGCGCTGTAAGTGACGATGGTCATGTCGCGACCTTCCCGGGCCAGGCGCGCTTTGCCGACCGGCAACGCTTCGGTCGGGAGTTGTTCGGCTTTCAGATGGTAGTAGAGCAGCTTGTGCTCGCAGAAGATGACCGGGTCGTCGATCGCCACCGCTTCGAGCAACATGCTGTAAGCGTCCTCGACCGTGGCCGGCGTCATCACCACAAGGCCGGGATAGTGCGAGTAGATGGATTCCATGCTCTGGCTGTGGAACGGACCGCTGCCGGAGGTCCCGCCCGAAGGCAACCGGATCACGATGGGACAACTCACTTCTGTCCGCCAATGAAGCGTCGCGGCCTGATTGATGACTTGGTTGAACCCGCACGCCGAGAAATCCGCGAACTGCATCTCGATGATCGGCCGCATCCCGCCAATCGCCGCGCCGACCGCCGAGCCGACCATCGCATCTTCGCTGATCGGCGAATCGAGCACGCGGCCCGGGAATTCTTCCGCGAGACTTTTCGTGGCCTTGAACGCGCCACCGAACGCGCCGACGTCCTGCCCGTAGATGTAGACCCGGGGATCGTCCGCGAGCGCCTTCCGCTGCGCCAGCCGGATGGCTTCCAAGTAGGTGATGCTCACTGTTCTTTCGGCGTCTCCCGGAGATGCTGCGATTCGAGCGCGCACCAATCCTCGTGGAATGGATCCGGCGCCGGCTCGCGCTGGACGGTCGCGACGGCTTCCTCCACTTCGTGCCCGGCCTCGGCGCGCCACGCGGTCAGCTCCGTCGAACTCGCCCAGTTTTGCTCGCGCAGAAAATCTTCCGCCACCAACAGGCAATCGCGGCCGACCGGGGATTGGCGCAGTTTCGGATCGACGTAGCTCGCGTCATCGTGTTCGCCGTGCCCGCAAAGCCGGAGCAGCTTCGCCACGACGAGCTGCGGTCCGCGACCTTCCCGGGCTCGCCGCACGGCTTCGCCAACCACGCGGAGGCACGCACCCAGATCGGTCCCATCCACGGCATGAGAATCCACGCCGTACCCGGCCGCTTTCTGGGAGAGTGATTCGCAGGCGAACTGCCGGCTGCTCGGCGTCGAATAGGCGTATTGATTATTCGCGATAACCATCACGAGCGGCAGCTTCTCGACCGCCGCTTGGTTGAGCGCCTCGTGGAATGCGCCGGTGGAGGTCCCGCCTTCGCCGAGTGAACTGACCCCCACGGTACCGGCAAGCTGACCTTGGAACCGCCGGGCCAAGAGGACGCCATTCACCACGGCAATCATTGAGCCCAAGTGGCTGATCATCGGCAGCAAGCCTTCCCGGGGTCGACCCCGGTGGACATTGCCATCGCGCCCGCGCATTGGTCCCTTGGCGGAACCGAGGTAATTGCGGACGCCGTCGAGAATGGGTTCACCGAACGCCAACCGCCCCGCGAGATCGCGGATCAACGGCGCAAAGACATCCCCGGGCTGAAGCGAAAGCCCAATGGAAACACTGAGAGCCTCCTGCCCCTTGCCCAGAAAGACGCCGCCGTGGATCTTGCCGGCGCGGTAGAGGCTGGCAAATTTTTCATCCAACACCCGCGCCAGCAGCATCCACCGATAAGCACGGACGTACGTTTCGCGTAGCGTCGCTGTCGTTCCCTGCTCCTTCCCAACCACCATCTCAACCATGACGCCGCCACTCTATTCTTCCCCCTCACAACGCGCAATCAAAGAATTTGGGGTCACGTCTTAACATTTAACAATTCAGCCTTGGCAGCCAGCAGTTTCTCGCGCAACGCGGGCTCGGTCGCCGCCCGCCGCTCCAGTCGTTTCACGGCCAAGGCGACGGTCGCCTCCGTCTCGACGCCCGCCAACGCCGCCAAGTCGCGCAGCTTCGCGCCACACATCTTCCGCCCCAACCACAACACCATGTCCCGCCCCCAGTCGCCGTGCCGATCCCGAAAGCTGGCCCACAGTTCGACTTTCAGTCGCTCCACAGCTTCCACCGCCGCCGCCACCGCCGGTCGCGCCTGCAACGCCCGCAACGCCGGCTGCTCCCGCGCGTTCCCCTTCGCCAGGCGGCGCATCCGCTTCACAAAATCCCGTCCGCCCAGCACCAGCCCCGCTTCCAACCGTTCCCACGGGCTCTCCGGCAATCCCTCCCGCACCGCGCTCTCCACAAACTCCCGGTACCGTTCCTGCCGCTGCCCGGCGCTGCCGCCCCCGCACAACTCCAACACCCGCTCCGTCACCAACCACTCCGGCCGTGCCGCCAATCCCACGTACGCCCGATACGAACTCCACCGATACCCCCGCAGCCGCCGAATCCGTTCCCGCACCAACTCCGCCGCTGGCGCGCCGCTCCCCAGCCCGGCCTGACCCCGCGCCCGCGCCGCCTTGTCCAACCCCAACCGCCGCACCCGCACCGGGTTTAAATGCACATATCGGCTCAACTCCACCGCATACGCCCCCGGCTCCGCCACCACCGCC
>OMJI01000023.1 GCA_900299315.1 Verrucomicrobiota bacterium
CTGTTCGATGTAAATGCTTTCCTTGGCGAGTTGCTCTTTGCTCGGCATCCGACCTTGCAGCGCGTGCAAGGCGTGGAGCAGCCCGACCGTGAACGACGAACTGCTGCCCATTCCACTGCGCGCCGGCAAGTCGCCGTCGTGATGAATTTCGACGCCGCGGTCGAATTTCAAATACTGCAACACGGCGCGGACCGCCGGGTGCGTGATCTGGTCGATGGTCTGGCAGTCTTCGATCTTCGAGTAAACCACGCGATACCGGTGTTCGAAGAACGGCGGGAGATACCGGCAGGTGAGGTAGCAATACTTATCAATGGTAGTCGCGAGAACGGCGCCGCCGTGCTGGCGATACCAGCCGGGGTAGTCCGTGCCGCCACCGAAAAATGAAATGCGAAATGGGGTTCGACTGACGATCATTGGAAGAACCGTTGGGCGGTAGCATACGATTCCGGCGTACCGATGTCGAGAAACCTTCCGCGAGTCGGGAATGCTTTTAGCCGCCCGACCCAGGCCGGGAAGACTTCGCGCTCGATGGAACACCGGCCAGCCGGGATGGAATCAAGGAATTCCCGGTTCAAGAGGTAGATGCCAGCATTGATCCAGCCAGGGCCGGCTTGGCCTTTCTCGCTGAAGCGGGTGATGATGTGATTGGCGTCAAACTCGATGCGGCCGCTGGCCGACGTGTCAGCGATTTCGCGGACGACGATGGTGTTGGGCTCGGTGAGTTGCCGCAGGTCCACGTCGCAAAATGAATCGCCGTTCATGGCGATGACCGGGGTTTCCAGCTCGGCGTTCTTCAGGGCGCCGGCTGTGCCGAGAGGTTCGCGCTCGATGGAATACCGGATGGTCAGGCCCCGGTAACTGGCACCGATCTGCTCGACTTGCTCGGACTTGTAGCCGGCGCACAGTACGACGCGCTGGATGCCGGCGGTGGCGATCTGGTCGAGCAGGCGGTAGAGGAAGGGCTTGCCGGCGACGGGGGCGAAGACTTTTTGTTGGTCCGGCAAGACTGCACGCAGCCGTGTGCCGCGGCCGCCGACGAGGATGGCTGCGGTGGGTTCAGACATTCTTGAACGCCAGGCGCTTCATCATCCGGTAGCCCTTGATCAGCTCACAGATGCCGTCGTCGAGCGAGCGTTTGGCTTCGAAGCCGGCTTCGCGGAGTCGTTGGTTTGAGACGATGTAGTTGCGCTTATCCGGGTCTTCGCTGATTTCGCTGAAGTGGATGTAGAAGTCTGGGACGCGCTTTTTGATTGCCAGGGCGAGTTCTTCTTTTGAGATGTTGGCGCTGTCGAGTCCGGCATTGTAGGCGCGGCCGACCATTTTGGCGGAGTTCTGGATGCAGTGGAGGAAGCAATCTGCAACGTCCCGGATATGAATGAAGTTCCGTTTGAAATCCTTCTCGAAGACGACGATGAAGCGGTCGGTGACGGCCCGGTAGACGAAGTCGTTGACGAGCAGATCGAGCCGCATGCGGGGCGACATGCCGAAGACGGTGGCGAGGCGCAGCGAAATCGTGTTCGGGCTGGCCAGTAGCGCTGCTTCGGCTTCCACTTTCACCCGGCCGTAAAGGGAGATCGGTTCGAGGGGCGTTTCTTCGGTGCAGAAGTGGTCGCCGGATTTCGTGCCGTAGCCGCTGTTGGTAGTGGGATAAACGACCAATTGTTTCGGGCTGCGCAGGCGGTTGAGCGTGAGAATGGCATCGCGGTTGACCGAGATGGCCGTGAATGGGTCACGGTCGCACGCCGGTGCGCCGACAATGCAGGCCAGCGGTATCAGTACATCGTGCTTCTTGATAAGGTCGACCAATTGGCGTTCATCCCGGGCATCACCAAAGACGAAATCGAAGTCCAAGTTGGCACAATGTTGAAAAAGCGAACTCTGGCCGTAGAGCAGATTGTCGAGAATCGTAACTTGGTAGCCTTCGGCCAGTAAATGCGCGGTCATGATGGAGCCGAGGTATCCAGCCCCACCGGTGATAAGGACGCGAGTCTTCACGAAGGTTTTGTAACGACTGTCCAGAAAGTTGTCCACGCGGAAGTTGTTGCATCATCAATCGCAGTTCTGTAAGTAAACATGGCAATGGTATCCGGTCGTAGGCCTTGGTTTCTTCGCTTAACTCGCCCCCAGCAAGTGTTGGTGATGTTTGTCGTCGGGTATGTGGCGGTGTTCTTCATGTTGGCCAAGCGGATTTACGATGGGTTTGGCAACAGCACTCATGAGATCAGTGCGGCGAACAACCTGATGTGGTGGATGGTGCGCGGCCATCCTTACCGGTTTTCGCTCCTCAATGATTTGAGTTATCTCGGTATCCACGTGGAGTTGTTCTGGCCTGTCGTGGCGATCGTTTATACGATCGTGCCGGGCGTGTATACGCTTTTGTTCTGTCAGTCCCTGGCGTTGGGTTTGTGCGCTGTTCCGGTCTACCTCATTGTGCGGCGGCTTTGGGAAAGCGAGGTTGCCGGGGTGTTGATGGGGATCGCGTTTACGCTTTTCCCGCCAATTGCAGCGGGAAACCTGAATCAAGTTCACCCTGTGTCTTACATTCCAGTCTTTCTCTTGTGGGCTGCGTACTTTTTTTACGTCCGCAAGTTGGGATGGTTTGTCTGCTTCTCGATCGTGGCCAGCCTAGTCCGGGAGAATGTGTGTCTTGGCATCTGTATGTTTGGTATTTGGGCTTGGGCAGAACGCCGGCCTTGGAAATGGCGGTTGTTACCGTTGCTGGGGGGCATTGGCTATTTCCTGCTCGCGACGAAAGTAATCATACCTTGGGGTTTGCAGGGGCGCACTTGGCACGTCGCCGGATATTTTACATATCTCGGGAATTCGCCGGGTGAGATTGTTCAACGTGCCGTGACGCAGCCGGCATTGGTGCTGGGGCATCTGCTGGAAGGCGCCAACATCCAATACTTCATCTTGCTGACTCAATCCGTTTTCTGGGTCATGCCTTTCGGGCATTGGGCTGTGCTCCTCGGAGTTCCCGATCTGGCAGCAAACCTATTGTCTGACAACGGCGGAATGAAGGTAATCAGCTGGCACTATCAGTTCATGGCGGCGACCGGCTTGTTCCTGGGGGCCACATTCACTATGAAAAGGCTGCTGAATGAGTTGCGCCGTCGTTTTGGGGCGGGCTATTTCGCGATTTCACTGGCCGGCCTCGCAGTAATTTTGTGTCTTTCCCAATGGTTTCTCTGGCTGCAGCCGCAGTTGTTCGTCCCGCTTCCCCATCGCGAATCCCTCCTGCGCGCACTTAGGGTAGTCCCGCCGGAAAAATCTGTGCTTGCTCCCTCTCGCCTGCAAGGATGGATCTCAGCCAGGGAGCATTTCGGGGATTTGCCGCGATTGGTGAACAACCCGCCCTATGCGGCCCAGTTCGAATATGTGGTCTTGGATGCGAATGAGCGCCAGTATCCGCCGGCGATTACCCAGGCGTTTTTTGATGCTTTCCAGACGAATCAAATCTATCAATTGGTTTTTGCCGAGAATAACGTGTTCGTTTTCCAGCGCCGGGGTGGTGAGTCTGATTGGAAGATACAACCATCGAGCTTGGGAAACTAGGTTCTTGTGGTTCAGACACCGGCAGTGAAATCGAAGCGGTGCGTTTTCAGGAATGATTGGTAAACAGATATCCGGTTGGCTGTGGGCGCGACGGACTAAACCGGAGCGCGCGCTGATGTTGGTTATTCTCGCCTATGTCTTGATCGGTTTTGGTCTGGGCAAGCGGTGTTTTGACGTGTTCGGCCACGACTCCGGCGACATGGCGGCGTTTGATCACATGATGTGGCATTCGAGCCACGGCCGGTTGTTCCACTGCTCGGTGATGTTGTATGACGAACATACCAAGCCTGTGAGCATGCTGGCGCTTCACTCGTCTTACTTCTGGGTATTCCTGATGCCCGTCTATGCGCTGTTCCCCGGGATGACAACGCTGCTGTTCTTGCAATCGCTTGCGTTGGGACTGGCGGCTATTCCGATGTACCTAATCGTTCGGTGGGCTTTTCAGAATGAATGGGCGGCCGTCTTCTTTTCGACTGCCTTCCTGTTGCTGCCTCCCGTGATTTCGCAGCATGTTAACCAGGTGGAGGAGCCCTCATTCCTGCCGGTCTTCTTGTTGTACGTGTTCCTTTTTTTTCTGCAGCGCCGCTTCGGGGCGTTTTTGTTGATGGCGCTGGTGAGCTGTTTGAACCGAGAAAACGCTCCTTTGGCGGTAGCCATGTTTGGGGTGTGGGCGCTTTTCGAGAAGCGTGACTGGAAATGGGTTGTGGCTCCGATTGCGTTGGGCGCGCTGTATTTTGGACTTGTGACGTTCTGGGCCATTCCCTACTTCCGGGAGGGGCAACCCTGGAAGGTTTCGCAGCAGTTCGGTCATCTTGGGGCCGGGCCCGCGGAAATCGTGACGAATTTCTTTCGCAAGCCCGAACTGGCACTCAACCAGATCTTCAATTTCGACACGGGTCAGTATCTCACGCTGCTGCTCCAACCAATGGGCTGGCTTCTCCCGTTAACACACTTCGCCGCGATGGTGGCTCTCCCGGATCTGGCGGCCAACATCCTTTCCAGCAACAATGCACTCCGAGTCATCCCCTGGCATTACAACCTGATAACCAGCAGTTCCTTGTTTGTCGCGTTGGTCCTCTCGCTCCGAAAAGTGGACGCGATGCTGCAAAACCGGGGCAAGCAGAAAGTGGGCGTGGCCTTGATCGGAGGCGGAGCAGTGGCGTTGGCGCTTGCTCACTGGCCTTTATGGTTTCAGCCTCAATTTTATCAGAAGCTCCCTTACCACGACACGCTGGTGCGAGCTCTCGCGGCGGTCCCGCCCGACAAATCTGTCATGACTCCCGTTCGGCTCACCGGCCACGTCGCACGGCGCGAGAGTTTTTCTGCGCTGGGTATTGTTGAGAGGCGACCGAAGTATGCGGCGCTCTTTGAGTACGTCGTGCTTGATGCCAACGATCGACGATATCTTCCAGTTGTGACCCCGGAGCTCTTTGGCAAATTTTACAAGAATCCCAGTTATCAACTGGTTTTCGCGGAAAATAATGTGTTTGTCTTTCGCCGGGTCGGAGACGCCCCGGATTGGAGCTACTTCCCGCCCGAATAGCGATGCCGGTTTTCACACCGACGCGCCTTGGTCTGGCTGATCTCTGCGGGTGCTTGGTTTGTTTTTTCTTGAATTGACAGGGGCATCCAATCATATGTGAAGGGATGACGGCAAAGCGAAATTCTCTTGTAACCGGGGCGGCCGGCTTCATCGGGTCGCATGTGGTGGATGAGTTGATTCAGCGCGGTCACCCAGTGGTGGCACTGGACGACCTTTCCGGCGGTTTCCGCGACAATATCAATCCCAGGGCGCAGTTCATCGAAGGTAGCGTCGTGGATGCTGCATTAGTGGGACAGTTGTTTGCCGAACATCATTTTGAATACGTCTTCCATCTTGGGGCCTACGCGGCGGAGGGCCTAAGCCACTTCATCCGGCGGTTCAACTACGAGAATAACCTGATCGGCAGCGTCAACCTCATCAATGCAGCCGTCAATCACGACGTGAAATGTTTTGTCTTCACCTCGTCCATCGCCGTGTATGGCCGCAATCAGTTGCCGATGACCGAGGAACTCGTTCCGCAACCCGAGGATCCTTACGGCATTGCGAAGTACGCGGTCGAATTGGATCTTCGCGCGGCTCACGAGTTGTTTGGCTTGAACTACATCGTCTTTCGCCCCCACAACGTCTTTGGCGAACGCCAGAACATCGCCGACCGGTATCGCAACGTCGTCGGCATCTTCATGAACAACATTCTCCAAAACAAACCGCTGCCCATTTTCGGCGACGGCCAACAAAGCCGCGCGTTCAGCTACATCGGCGACGTCGCGCCCGTCATTGCCGGTAGCGTGGCTGTGCCGGACGCGTACAACGAAGTCTTTAATGTCGGCGCCGACCAACCGTACAGCGTCAACGAATTAGCCCGCGTCATCTGCCAGGCCATGGGCGCGGAGTTTCGGCCGCACTACCTCCCAGCGCGCAACGAAGTCGTCCACGCCTACTCATCGCACGAAAAAGTCGCGCGCGTCTTCGGCTACAAACCGCGCTTCACACTCGAAGACGGCATCGGCCGCATGGCCGCATGGGTCAAACAATTCGGCGCCCGGCACAGCAAATCCTTCGGTACGCTCGACATCACCAAGAATCTTCCCCCAAGCTGGCGCGACTGACCGCATGACCGACTGGAACCAGTATTACCGGACGCGCTTCCAGCCCGACCCGCGCCGCGTCAAAGTCTGGAAACTCATCTGCGACTGGCTTCGCTCCGAGATCCCGGCGGATGCGACCGTTCTTGAATTGGGTGCCGGCTACTGCGATTTCATCAACAACGTCGGCGCACGCAGGAAACTCGCGTTGGACATGAGCGACACCGTCCGCACCGCGGCCGGCAAAGACGTTGAGACGCATGTCGGCTCCTGCACCAATTTGAGTTTTTCCGGTGACGCAACGATCGATGTCGTTTTCGCGAGCAACCTCTTCGAGCACCTCACGCTCGCGGAGTTCCGGCAGGCGCTTGGCGAGATTCGGCGCGTGCTCAAACGTGGCGGAAAGCTGATTGTCGTGCAGCCGAATTTCCGGTACAGCTACCGGGATTATTACGACGACTATACACACGTAATGGCCTACACCGATTTGAGCCTACCGGATGTGATTGCCGAAGCCGGGCTGGAACCTGTCCGGGTGCTGCCGCGGTTCATGCCGTTCTCGATGAAGTCGCGGCTGCCGGTCATCGCGCCGTTGATCTGGTTGTATCTGCGCAGCCCGTTCAAGCCCGCGGCCGGCCAGATGCTGGTAATCGCGCGCAAGGGAGGGGACTAGCCGGTATGTGGAATGGCAAGACTGTCTCCATCGTCTTCCCGGCCTACAACGAGGAGGACAACATCGCGGAAGCTGTCGGCGACTTCAAGAACGTCAGCGCGGTGGACGAAGTGTTGGTCGTCAACAACAACTCCAAAGACCGCACCGCCGAACGCGCCGCCACCGCTGGTGCGCGCGTGGTGACGGAAACGATTCAGGGCTACGGCGCGGCGTTGCAGCGCGGATTGCGGGACGCGACCGGTGACTACATCATCCTCGCCGAGCCGGACGGCACGTTTGTCGGGCGCGACGTGATCAAGCTGTTGGCGTACGCCGAGGATTTCGACATGGTGTGCGGCACGCGCACGACGCGCGAGTTGATCTGGGAGCAGGCGAACATGGGCTGGTTCTTGCGACTTGGCAACATCATCGTGGCCAAGATGCTGGAATTCCTCTTCAGTGGGCCGTCACTCTCCGACTGTGGTTGCACACTGCGGCTGATCCGAGGTGAGGCGCGGGACCGGATCGTGGAGCGTCTCGAAGTAAACGGTTCCCACTTCCTCCCGGAAATGGTCATCGTGATGCTCCTCAATGGACTTCGAATCATTGAAATTCCGGTCAACTACCGGGGGCGAGTCGGCGAATCCAAGATTACCGGCAACTTCAAGGGCGCATTCAAGACCGGCATGCGGATGATTTTTCTAATCTGGCGGCTACGCATATTCGGGAACAAATGAAAAAACCGGTTGTTTCTCCGCTGGATCCCAAATGGCTGGTCATCGCGGGGTTTTGCCTTTACGCATGGTTTGCCATCTGGTCCATCAACAAGCCGCTCACCACTGACGAGTCTGAGTTTGGTGCTGTCGCAGTGGCGATTGGCAAGACCGGCAAACCCATCTACTACATGGGGGACTCGCCGGATCGGTACTGGCCGGCCAAGGACATGTGGCAGAAGCTTGAAGCTCCCCGCCCGGGGTTCCAATACGGGACTTGGCATTCGTCACTCTACATCTCGTGGCTGGCTCTTTGGGTAAAGC
>OMJI01000024.1 GCA_900299315.1 Verrucomicrobiota bacterium
ATGCGCCACCTCACGCCCGCCGTGCCCACCGGCCAGACAGCGGTGATGTGGGCGGACTTCCCGGCCTGGAACATCGTGCTGCTGACGGCGCTGGTGTTCGTGCAACTGGTTTACGTCACGATGGTGTACGGGCCGATTGCGGCGTTCCTCGTGGAGTTGTTCCCGACGAAGATCCGGTACACCTCCATGTCGCTGCCCTATCACCTCGGCAATGGCTGGTTTGGCGGGTTTCTCCCGTTGATCGCGACGGCGGTCGCCGCGTCGGAAACCACACATAAGGCATTTGGCGAAAATGCGATCTATGCCGGGCTGATTTACCCGGTCGCGGTGGCGCTCATCACGCTGGTCGTGGGCGGGCTGTTCATCAAGGAAACGCAGGGCCACAAGATCGACACGGTGATTGATCCGGCGGACGGCGCGGTAGAGCCGTTCGACTGGTACGCGGTGCTCGGCATGTTGGTCGCCGGTACGGTTGCCCTGGTCGCGGCCGGTCAGGGATTCTGGATGGCGCTAATCGGTGGCGCAGGCCTGTTCGCGTTGCCGACGATTTTCTTCCGCCTCGAATGCAGCCGGTGGCACGCCGTCGGGGCGGTGCTGGCGTGCTTGGCGCTGACGGCCGGGATCTCTTACTTCGTGCACCCGGTGCTCGTGGCTCAAGGCGGCATGTTCCAGTTCTTCGCGTTCACCTGCGTGCTGGGAATCCTGACCGTGCTGCTGGCGATCGCGTTCTACGCATTCCGTCCCAAGCGTCAGGTCGCATAGAACCGCGGGCAGGGTCATCGTCTGGAAGCTTGACCGCGAGCGATTCAACCAGTAACTAAATGGCCCTTTCACAACCAAAAAGGAACACACCATGGCCATCATCAATTTTGGCGGAGTCAAAGAACACGTCGTCACGCGCACCGAGTTTCCCCTCGCGAAAGCCCGGCAGGTGCTGAAGCACGAGGTCATTGCCATCATCGGCTACGGCGTCCAAGGCCCGGCCCAGGCGCTGAACCTCCGCGACAACGGTTTCCAAGTCATCGTCGGCAATCGCAAAGGCGGCAAGGGCTGGCAACGCGCCATCAAGGATGGCTTCAAGCCCGGCAAGTCGCTCTTCGATATCGACGAAGCGGTCCGCCGTGGCACGGTCGTGCAGTATCTGCTGTCCGACGCCGCGCAGCGCGAGATGTGGCCAGTGGTGAAAAAGAATCTCCAGCCCGGTGCGGCGCTTTATTTCTCGCACGGCTTCTCGATCGCGTACAAGAAGCAGACCGGCGTCATCCCGCCCAAGAACGTGGACGTCATCCTCGTCGCGCCGAAAGGCTCCGGCCTCTCGGTCCGCCGCAATTTCCTCTCGGGCGCGGGCATCAACTCCAGCTTCGCCATCGAGCAGGACTATACCGGCCACGCCAAGGAACGCTGCATCGCGCTCGGCATCGGCATCGGCTCGGGCTTCCTCTTCCCCACCACGTTCCAACGCGAGGTCTTCAGCGACCTGACCGGCGAACGCGGCGTGTTGATGGGCTGTCTCGCGGGCGTCATGGAAGCGCAGTACGCCACGCTCCGCAAACACGGCCACTCGCCGAGCGAGGCGTTCAACGAAACCGTCGAGGAACTCACCCAGTCGCTCATCCGGCTCGTCGACGAGAACGGCATGGACTGGATGTACGCCAACTGCAGCGCCACCGCCCAGCGCGGCGCGCTCGATTGGAAACCGAAATTCCGCAAGGCCGTCACCCCGGTCTTCGAGGATCTCTACAAGCGCGTCGCCACCGGCAAGGAAACCGTCCGGGTCATCTCGAGCTGCGGACGCAAGGATTACCAGCAGCAACTCGGCAAGGAACTCGCCACCATCCGCAACAGCGAGATGTGGCAGGCCGGTGCAGCCGTGCGGACACTCCGCCCGAAGGAGAAAGCCCGCGCGATCACCAAGGACACCAAGGGCGTGGCCGGCCGGAAGGACAACTAGCCCATGGGCAAACGCCTCAACATTCTCCTGATCGCGGTCGTGCTTGCCGGCCTGAGCTTCGGCTATGCGCGCTACCGGTACTTGGACAAGAACAGCGCCACGCTGACGAACCCGTTCAACAAGAACGAGCGCACCACCATCGCCAACCCGCTCCGCGATGAGAAGCTTTTCGGCGACTGGGTGAAGAAGGAGATGGTCTTCGCCATCATCCTCCCGGTCGTCTTCCTCGCCGGCGGCGTTGTTTGGGCGGCAAAGAAGTAATCAAGGCACCGGCCGCGCCTTGCCGGACCGGACATCGCGAGGCGGACACCGGTAGTACTGCCGGAACACCCGCGAAAAGTAGTACGGATCATCGTAGCCACACGCCGCGGCGACTTCCTTCACACTCGCCGCGCCTTCCACCAGCAGCCGGTGGGCTTTGGCCATCCGTCGCCGCAACAGGTAGAGGAAGGGCGTGGTGTGAAACTGCGCGCGGAACAGCCGGTGGAAATGTTCGGGGCTGAGCTTCGCGCAACCGGCGATGTCCGCCAGTGCCACCGTCTCCGTGACATGATCGTCCATGTAGCGCAGCGCCGGTAGCAGCCGCTCATCCGTGCTCGTGACCGGCGTCTGTTCCAGCGCTACACCGACAAGTTCACCGACCATCGCGTGCATCCGGAATATCAGGCCGGGCGTTGGTGCAGAGAAAAACTCCGCGCACCGCCGCGCCACCGGCAACCACCGGCGCGCCGCGGTTCCCGGGAAGCGCAACACTTCCCCCAGCGCTGCCAACCGGGCGTCCACAACGGGCGATTCTGCCATGAAATGCAGCCAATCGACCGTCATTTCAGGATCGGCGGCAAACTCCAGCCGGTGATGCGGGGGAATGAGATACAACCCACCGGCGATCAACGTGGCGCGCCGACCGTCCACCGCCAGCCACGCGCGGCCCGTCGTGGGAGCGTAGATTTTCGCCGAATCGCTCCAGTTGCCGCTCCCATCCCAGTTTGTCCGCGTGCAATGGAAGTGTCCGCCTTGGGTGAGGATGAGGGTGGGATCCATGCCGAATCAAGATCATACAGGTTTTTGACCGTTTGCTCCATTGGCAAATCCAAGGTCAGCCGGTAGCGTGGCGGCATGCAAATCGATTTGTCATTTCAGCCGGTCACCAACCCGAACCCGAAGCGCCTCACCCCGGCGCAGATCAAGTTCTACAACGAGAGCGGCTATCTCAAACCGTTCACCGCCTACTCCCCCGTGGAGGCCGCCCGGAATCGCGCCTACTTCGATTACTTGCTCGCCGAGTTGAAAGTCCAAAATCCCAAGGCCGATACCTACGCCATCAACGGATACCACATGCATTGCCGGGGCATCTACAACATGGCCACCCACCCGGCCATCCTCGATCATGTCGAGGATCTCGTCGGCCCCAACATCATCGCGTGGGGCACTCACTTCTTCTGCAAGATGCCGGGCGACCCCAAACACGTCCACTGGCACCAAGACGCCTCCTACTGGCCGCTCTCGCCGGCGCGGACGGTGACGGTCTGGCTGGCGATTGACGATGCCGATGTCGAGAACTCCTGCATGCACTTTCTGCCGGGTACGCACAATCGTGGGCATCTCGAGTGGCATGAAGCGCAGACACCCGGTGTACTGAATCAAGAACTCACGAATGTCGAACAGTATGGCGCACCCGTTCCCGATGAGTTGAAAGCCGGTGAGTTCTCGCTCCACGCCGACATGCTCGCGCACGGCTCTGGCCCAAACCAGTCCAACCGCCGCCGCTGCGGCCTGACGATCCGGTACTGCCCGCCGTCCGTCGAGCCGGTCGACCGCGGGTGGGGCAAACAAGCCATCCTTTGCCGGGGCCACTGCGACAATCCGCACTGGCATTTCCCCCCTGCACCGGCCGGGGAAAGCCTCACCGCCGCCAAGCCGAAGCAGATCGGCGGGAACTGAGCCATGAGCACCGCCGCCACCTATTCCTCCACTACCCTCCGCGAAGACTTCGCCATCATTCGGGGTCTGGCTCGGCGTAAACGGGAAATTGGTGAGTTACCCTGCCAAGCGGCCACCTTGCGCCGCTGGGCTGACTTGAATGACCGGCGGATGGTTCGCCCCCAAGTCCTGATCTTCCAGATTCCTTGGCAGGAATTCGAAACGGTGGACCCAGACGCTTTGAGACCTCGCTGCGCTGACCCTTGGCTGCGCGAAGTCGAAATCAACCTCCGCCAAGAACTCTATCAGTGGAATCATTTTGCCGGGGACATGGTCGTGGATCCCTTCCTGGTTTGCCGACGCGTCGGAGGCCCCTCCTCGGTCTACGCCGACTATGGTTTGCAGGAGCAGCAAATCTCGGAAGCCGGTGCACACGACGTCTTGTTCCGTCCCATCATCAACTCCCTGGCTGACGTCGAGAAGATCTGCAAACCCCGGGTTTGGGTGGACGACGCTGAAACCGAACGACGGCGGCAACTCTTGGAAGAAGCCGTGGCGGGAGAAATCCCGGTCGTCGTTCAAGGCATCACCACGCAATGGCACACGCCGTGGGACATGGCCGTCCACTGGTACGGGGTCGAACGCCTGATGTACGACTTGATCGACAACCCCGACGTCGTCGCCGCCGTCTGCGCCCGGATGTGCGCCATCACGGGCGAGGTGCTCGACGAACAAGAGCGGCTCGGTTTGCTCGATGTTGGCAATGGCAACTACAACGTCGGCTCCGGCGGTCTTGGTTGCACGGACGAGCTGCCGGCCACCCTGACCGGCCGCTGCGCCACGCCGCGGGACCAGTGGGGCTGCGGCAACGCACAGATTTTCTCCGAGGTCTCGGAAGCCATGCACGAGGAATTCTCGCTGCAATTTGAAAGACCGGTAATCGAGCGGTTCGGGTTGAGCTACTACGGTTGCTGCGAGCAACTACACGGCAAGATCAACATGCTCCGCAAGATTCGCAATTTGCGCAAGATTTCCATGAGTCCCCGGGCCGACTTGCGGACCGGCGCCGAGGCAGTGGGACGCGATTACGTGATGTCTTTCAAGCCCAACCCGGCCCACCTCGCCACCGACAAGTTCGACGAGCAACTGGTTCGCCGGTATCTTGCCGAGTCCCTGACGGCCATGCGCGGCTGCAATGTCGAAATCATCCTCAAGGATATCTCTACCGCCCGCTCTGATCCTCAGCGCTTATCGCGGTGGGCCCAGCTGGCGATGGAAATTGCCGGGGCCTGAACGCCCGAAATAAGCCTTGCACTGCCGGGCGGGTTCCGATACTTTGCGCGCTCACTTTTCAACCGGAGTAATCAGTCATGGCACGACGTTGCGAAATTTGCGGTAAAGGTCAGATTCGGGGGACAACCATCCACCGGCGTGGTCAGGCCAAGAAGAAGGGCGGCATCGGCCAACACGTCACGGCCAACACCCCGCGCACATTCCAGCCTAACCTACAGGTCGTCCGCGCCCTGCTCGGCGGCACCCATCGCCGCATCAAGGCCTGCGCCAACTGCATCAAGAGCGGCCGCGTCCTGAAGGCCGCCTAAGCGGCCCGGACATCCCGGACTTTCAACTGGACGGTCACTGTCCCCCGGAACTCATTCAGTTCCGGGATGAATGCCACGGCGAAATCGCCGCGCGGCATCTCGAAATCACCCATCTGCCACCAAATCGCGTCCGCCGTGTCGGTGCCGTCGGTGACTTGAAAGCGCAGGTGGTTCTTGCCGACCACTCGCGGTGAACCGCGGAGCCGGACACCTTCCACGGCGAAGCACGGGGTCGGGTTCTCGATGCCGCACGGCTCGAACCGGGCCAACTGTTCGAAGAACTCATCCGTCAGATCGCCCAACTTCAGCACTGCATCCACGGTGATGCGCGGCACCAAATCCTCGGCTGGTAGTCTTGCCGCCAGCTCGTTCAGCCGCTCTCGCAACGCCTCAAGCTTACCGGGTTTTACCGTCAGCCCGGCGGCCAGCTCGTGGCCGCCAAATTTCGCGAGCAACGGCGCACACTCGTATAACGCACCGACGATGGAAAACCCGGCAATGCTGCGACAGGAGCCTTTTCCATCCGTGCCAATCACGATTGTGGGCCGGTAGAACTCCTGCAACAGCCGGGAAGCCACGATGCCGATGACGCCGATATGCCAGCCCTCGTCGGCCACGACAATCACCCGGTCTTTTGCGCGGGCCCTGGCTTGGGCGAACGCCTCCTTGACGATGCGTTCCTCGACTTGTTGCCGGGCGCGGTTGTGATCGTCCAACAGCCGGGCCAACTCAGCGACCCGCCCGGTATCTTCCGTTAGCAACAACTCCAGCGCTGCCATCGCGTCGGCGAGCCGACCGGCGGCGTTGATGCGTGGCCCGATGCGAAACCCCACATGACCGGGATTCACTTCGTCCTCCACCCCGGCCACGTCCAGCAGCGCGCGCAGCCCCACTTTGTTGGTGGCCGGCAGCCGTTCCAGGCCGGTGCGGACGAGGATGCGGTTCTCGCCCGTCAACGGGACGAGGTCGGCCACGGTGCCAATGGCGGCGAGGTCGAGATGGTCGCGCAGATCCACTTTCTCGCGGAGCGCGGCGGAGCTCTTAACCAACGCGTGTGCCAGCTTGAACGCGACACCGATCGAAGCCAACGGGGTATGGTTGCCGGCCAGTTTCGGATTCACCAAGGCCGCACAGGC
>OMJI01000025.1 GCA_900299315.1 Verrucomicrobiota bacterium
TCGAGCACGTCCCGCCGTCCGAACCATTCCCCCAGTTGCTCGAACGTTGTCTCCAGACGCGCTACAACAATCTCTACGTCGCCGACCAAGCCGGCAAGTTCCTCGGCGCCGTCCACCTGCCGACCATCCGCGCGATGCTGCACCAGGGCGAGAACCTCAACAGCGTCATCGCCTACGACCTGCTCGATGACAAGTTCGAGCACGTCACGCCCGAGCAGAAGCTCGCCGAGACAATGGACAAGTTTTGGCGCCAAAACTCGGAGCGGCTACCGGTGTTGGAAGATTCGAAGTCGCGCAAGCTTATCGGCTGGATTTCCAAACGCGACCTGATCGGTGTCTACAGCCAAGAAATCCTGAACAAGACGCAGTTGATGAGCCGCTTCACGGTGACGGACGAGGAAGGCCCGCACAGCGTTTATGTGCCGCTGCCCGAAGGGTTCCAAGTCCGGACGCTCGTCGTACCGACCGCGCTGGGTGGGACAACGCTGGGCGCGTTGACGCCGCGCTCCAACTACGGTGTCCACGTCCTCCAAGTCACTCATCGCGACGCGCTCTCGGGCCGGGAGGTTGTCGAGTTGCCCGGACCGACCACGACATTGCTGGCGGAAGACCGGCTGGTCGTCATCGGCAAAGCCGAGGGCATCACCGCCTTCCAGACTGCGCTGGACAACCGGGTTGCGAAGCCGGCGGTCTAAGCCTATCCTCAACTGCCATGTGGAACGCTGACACGCCGTTGCCGTCGCCGGAGGAAATCCAGCAGAAGCTCGCGGAGTTCATGAAACGCGAGTTTGGCGACCGGGTTCAACTCGCCGGGATGCCGCAAGCCGAGGCCGCGGAGACCGGTGAGCAGGTCACCCCGGGCAAGCGGAAGTATGCGTTCGATTTTAATTTCAAGCCGAAAGACATCAAGGCGCACCTCGACCGGTTCGTCATCCAGCAGGATGACGCGAAGAAAGTCCTGAGCATCGCCGTCTGCGATCACTACAACCACGTCAAGGCCTGCGAGTGCGGCGATGACCTGCCGGATTACGTGAAGCAGAACGTCCTGCTCATCGGCCCGACCGGCGTTGGCAAGACCTATCTCATCAAGACGATTGCCGAGCTGATCGGCGTGCCGTTCGTGAAGGCCGACGCCACCAAATTCAGCGAGACCGGCTACGTCGGCGGCGATGTCGAGGACCTTGTCCGCGAGCTTTTCCAGCGCGCCGATGGCGACATTCAACTCGCGCAGTACGGCATCATCTACCTCGACGAGATCGACAAGATTTCCACCCCGGCCAACATCATCGGCCGGGACGTCAGCGGGCGCGGCGTGCAGACCAATTTACTCAAGCTGATGGAAGAAACCGAAGTCCCGCTCCGTTCCCCGACCGATATCCAGGCGCAGTTGCAGGCGGCGTTCGAGTTTCAGCGGCGCGGCAAGGTGAAACGCGAGACGATCAACACCCGGCACATCCTGTTCATCGTCAGCGGCGCGTTCGACGGGATGCTCGACATCATCCGCCGCCGCGTACGCGAGTCGCAGATCGGTTTCGGCGGCGCGCGGGCGGCGGAGATTGCGGAAGAGGAACTGTTCGCCCACTCCAGCACGCAGGACTTCATCAAGTTCGGGTTCGAGCCGGAATTCATCGGCCGCCTGCCGGTGCGGGTCGTCCTGTCCAAGCTCACCGTGGAGGATCTCTACCGGATTCTCACCGAGAGCGCCGGCTCGGTCATCAAGCAGTACGCCGGCAGCTTTCAGGCGTTCGGCATCGACGTCATCTTTGACCGCGACGGCCTCCGCGCCATCGCCGAGCAGGCCGCGAAGGAGAATACCGGCGCGCGCGGGTTGCTGACGGTTTGCGAGCGCGTGCTGCGCGAGTTCAAGTACGAGCTGCCCAGCAGCCACGTCCGGCATTTCACCGTGACCCGGTCGCTCGTGGAGAATCCCGCCGCCGCGCTGGAGTTGCTGCTCCGCGAGGCGCCGACGGCGTTTCACGAGTTCGTCCGCGACTACGAACGCCGGTTCGCTGAACGTTACGGCTTGAAAATTCATTTCCCGCCGGATGCCACCGAGGAATTGATCCGCCGGGCCCGCGACGGCAAGCAATCCATCACCGCCGTCGTCGATGCGTTGCTGAAGGATTATCAATTCGGCCTGGGCCTCATCCGCAAGAACACCGGCCAGACCGAGTTCGAAATCCCGCTCGCCGCTCTCGATGCACCCGACAAATTCCTCAGCGAATGGGTCGTGAGCAGTTACAAGAAGGCGTAATGGCCGAGATCATCCTCACGACGCTCAACGCCAAATACGCGCACGCGGCGTTCGGGCTGCGCTACCTCATGGCGAATCTCGGCGACCTGCAAGCGCGCGCGAAGATCCTCGAATTCGACATCAACCAGCGCCCGCTGGATGTCGCCGAGGCGATCCTCGCCGAGCAACCGCGCCTCGTCGGCATCGGCGTTTACATCTGGAACGTCGCGCCCGCCACCCAACTCGTCGCCGACCTGAAACGCATCCGCCCGGACCTGGTCGTCGTGCTCGGCGGCCCCGAGGTCAGCTACGAGACGGCGGAACAGGAGATCGTGCGGCTGGCCGATTACGTGATTACCGGCGAAGGCGACTTGGCGTTTGCCGAATTGTGCCGTCAGTTACCGGCCCAGAAAATCATCCCGGCGCCCCTCCCGGCCTTCGACAAGCTCGCCCTGCCCTACCATCTTTACACGGACGACGACATCGCCCACCGGGTGCTCTACGTCGAGGCTTCCCGGGGTTGTCCGTTTGAATGCGAGTTTTGCCTGTCGTCGCTCGACATCCCGGTCCGCAACGCGCCACTCGACCGGTTTCTCGACGCGATGCAAGCGCTTCTCGACCGGGGCGCGCGGCAGTTCAAGTTCGTGGACCGCACATTCAACCTGAACCTGCACACCAGCCGCGCCATCCTGCAATTCTTCCTCGATCGATATCAACCGGGGCTTTTCGTCCACTTCGAGATGATACCGGACCGGCTGCCGGAACCGCTGCGCGAGATCATCCGGCAATTCCCAGCAGGCGCGCTGCAATTTGAAGTCGGCATCCAAACTTTCAACGAAGACGTCGCCGCACTCATCAGCCGCCGGCAGGACAATGCGAAAGCCGAGGAGAATCTTCGCTGGCTCCGCGAACAGACCGGCGTCCACATCCACGCCGACCTCGTCGTCGGACTACCGGGTGAGACACTGGAGAGTTTCGCCGCTGGGTTCGACCGGCTCGTGGCGTTGCGTCCGCACGAAATCCAAGTCGGAATCCTGAAACGACTGCGCGGCACGCCCATCATCCGCCACGATGCCGAATGGCAGATGGTGTACTCACCGCATCCGCCCTACGAGATTCTTCAGACCAAACTTATTGCTTTCGCCACGATGCAGAAACTCCGCCGCTTTGCCCGGTACTGGGACTTGGTAGTGAACAGCGGAAGATTCCCACAAGCGACCAGTCTGCATTCGTTCAACGCCTTTTGGGATTTCTCGGAGTGGCTCTACCGGCAAGTGGGCCGCACGCACGGGATCGCGGCGCAACGTTTGGCGGATTTACTGGCGGAGTATCTCAAGCAGCCGGTTGAGTTGCACGGCGTCGGGGAGCGCCACCGGCAGGCGCGGTTTATTTCTTCCCGCGATGTCGCCAGTGTTGGTAGCCCAGCCAACCGATAGCGACGAACGGCAGGACGAGGGCGAGCAGGACGAAGAACGAGCCGGCCGCGCCGGCACCGACGAATTTCTCTGCGACGATGAACAGCAAAATCAGCGGCAGGACGCCGTAGACCATATAGCGCAGGAGCAGGCCCCAGTGAAACAGTTTCATCTCGGCGCCTTCTTAGCAGAAGGATTGCGCTCGATGCCAGCGCAGATCAACGGAGCGTCGCAGTTCAGGGTGGTGGTCACAGGGTGGCAACTGTAGCCGAAGCGTCAGCTTCGGCCGAGGCTTACGCCTCGGCTACAGGGGTTACCCGACTTCTAGCTGCACTCTCAACGCAGGCGTAACGTCAGTTCCCGGCCGTCGAAGACAAGGCGGACGGCACCGGCCTCGATGGCGGTGACTTTCGCGCCTTCGATCTCGTCGCCGACCCGATAGGAGTACCCGTTGATCAAGGCCTCATCGTACCGGCCGCCGCGCATGATACCTTGGAGAACGAGTTTGGGCGGATCGCGCGGCGGGGGCGGCGGCTTGGTGACCGGCGGCGGGGGCGGCGGAGCTTCCTGCATGACCGGCGCGGGTGTGGGAGTGGGAGCCGGAGAAAGAGAAGGAGAAGGAGCAAGAGCAGGAGTAGGAGTGGGAGCCGGCGGCAGCATTTTGGCTTTTGCTTGGAGCTGCGCGACGAGCTCGGCTTCCTGTTGTTTCGGGTCGACCTCGATGGCAACGGGGCTGACCGGCACAGGGCGTTTGCGGAGCAGGAGCACGCCGAAGACGCCGGCTGTCACGCCGAACACGATGATGACGACCAGGAGGATTTCGCGCATGCCGAACGCGCTCTCGCGCGGGACGGCGGTGACCCGGTACGGCGCAGGCGCGGCGACGGGTGCGCCTTGATAGGCGACGTCGCGAGTGTGTTTGAGGGCTTCGTTGATCAGGCTCATGCCGGTACGCCCTCCAGTTCTTCGATGGCGAGTTTGACGAGTTTCTTGGTGATGCCGTCGGTCTGCATGACGAAGCCGGCCAGCAACGCCTTGTCGCAGACGGCGTTGATGAGGCGCGGGACACCTTGGGAATATTTGTAGATGACCTTCACAGCGCTGGCCTCGAAACGCGGCAGGCCATTCGCGCCGGCGAGCGTGAGCCGGTGATGGATGTACGCGGCCGTCTCGTCCACGTCGAGCGGACTGAGGTGGTAGCGGACGGTGATGCGCTGGCGAAGTTGCCGGAGTTCGGGCTGGAGCAGCTTATCGCGGAGTTCGGGCTGTCCCATCAGGATGATCTGCATCAGCTTCTGGTCGTCGGTTTCGAGGTTCGAGAGCAACCGGACTTGTTCGAGCAATTCGTTGGACAGATCCTGCGCCTCGTCGATGATCAGGACGACGTCGTGGCCGGAGTTGACCTCGGTGAGCACGAACTGGTTGAGGGCTTGGAGGTACGAGAGCCGGTCATGGCCGTAGACCGGCAGGTCGAACTCGGTGCAAATGGCGCGCAGCAACAGATCGGTGTCGAGACAAGGATTGAGGATGAGCGCGGTCTTGTACCGGGGCCCGAGTTCTTCGAGGAGCTTCCGACAGACGGTCGTCTTGCCGGCGCCCACTTCACCCGTCAGCGCGATGAAGCCCTTGCGCTGATGGATGCCGAACAGCAGATGATTGAACGCCTCCTGGTGCTTCCCGCTGAAGTACAAAAACTTCGGGTCCGGCGTGATGTTGAACGGCGGCTCGCGCAGGTTGTAATAATCCAAATACATTCCGCGTGATTTTAAGCACGAGGAATGCCGCGACAAATTTGTACGTCAGCCGCCAATCTCCGCCCCAATCCGCCGCGCCGCCGCTGCCGGGTCTGGGTCGGCCACGATCGGCCTGCCGATCACCAAAAAGCTGGCCCCTACCCGCACCGCCTCGCCGGGAGTCATCACGCGTTTCTGGTCGCCAACGTCAGAACCTGCTGGACGAATCCCGGGCGTGACGATCACGAACTTGTCGCCCAGTTCCTTCCGCAACGGCACGATTTCGTGCGCCGAGGCGACCACGCCGTCCAAGCCGGTCTCCCGCGCCAACCGCGCCCGTCGCAACACTTCCGCCTGCTGATCCCCGGCCACGCTCGTCAAGACCGTCACCCCCAGCAGCAGCGGCCGGGGTTGCACCGCCGCGGCTGCGCGCAACATCTCTTCCCCACCGGCCGTGTGCAGCGTGAGCATATACACCTTCAACGCTGCCGCTGATTCCACCGCCTTCGCCACCGTGTTGGGGATGTCGTGAAACTTCAGATCGAGAAAACACTGCCGGCCTTGCGCGTGGATCAACTCGATGATGCGGGGCCCGTACCGGGTGAAAAGCTGGCTCCCGACTTTGAACATGCCGACCGTGTCACCGAGTTGCGTGACGAGTCTCGCGGCCGCATCGAAGTTGTCCACGTCGAGCGCGACGATAATCTTTGATTTCATGTGGGGCGCATGTTAGGCAAACCGCCGTGTCAACTCAAGCGTCACAGTCCCCGCTGACACTGTTGTCGCCAGCGAAGGTCAACCTGTTCCTGAACATCACCGGCAAGCGGCCGGACGGGTATCACGAACTGGAAACCATCATGGTGCCGCTGGACTTTGGCGACACGATCACGCTCCACTTGCGCCCCACCGGCACCGAACTCGAATGCGACAACCCGAACCTACCGGTGGATGAAACGAACCTCGCGTTGCGCGCCGCGCGAGCGTTGGAGACCAAGTTCCGCCCCGGCAAAGGCGCGCAGATCATCCTCACCAAACGCACCCCGCTCGCCGCCGGCTTGGCTGGTGGCAGCAGCAACGCCGCCACGGTGCTTACCGGCTTGAACCGCCTCTGGCAAATCAACGCCCCCGTCGAGGAACTCGACCCGGTCGCCGCCAGCATGGGCTCCGACATCAATTTCTTCCTCCGCTCCCGCGCCGCGATTTGCCGCGGCCGGGGCGAACGCGTTGAACCGATTGCCTGCCGGCTCTCCGCCACCGTCCTACTGATCAACCCCGGCTTCGGCATCTCCACCAAGTGGGCCTACCAAAGCTGGGCCGAATCGGCGCGGACGTTGACAGCCAAGCCGCCGGACATTACTCTGCTGGCGCGTGCGTTGGCGGCGGATGACTTGGCTGGAGTCAGCCGGCTGCTCTACAACTCGCTCGAAGCGCCCTCGGTGAACAAGTTCCCCGTGCTCGACCTGCTGAAGCAGGCGTTGCGCGACGGCGGCGCGGCGGGCGCGTTGATGAGCGGCAGTGGCGCGACGGTGTTCGGCTTGTTTGCGAAGCGGAGCGACGCCGAGACAACCGCCCAACGAATTCGCGCGCGGTTCGGGCCGAGCATGTGGACGCAAGCGTGCCGCATCGCGACCTGAGCCGTGCCTTGGTTTGCCCGGTAGTGTAATTGGTAACACAGCGGCCTTTGGAGCCGTATTTCCTGGTTCGAGTCCAGGCCGGGCAGCCATCTCTTGCTGGCCATCTCCTTGTAGCCGCGCTCGCTGACCGCGGGCTTTTTCCCCGACGCATCCTCCAGCGAGTGCTGTCCCAGCACGTCCGTCGGCTCCCTCAGCATACCGGCTTGCAAGCCGCGCTGAGACGCACGGCACGGGCGTGGACTTGCTTCAGGAGCTGCTGCCGAGATTCTCGCCTATTGGCAAAGATAAACCCGACGGCGACGACTTCGATGATGGCTTCGGACCCGTGGTGTAGTGGCGACTGTCTCAGCCGCATCGTCACACGACTCAGCCGCCGAGACGGCGGCCACTACACCTTGCGGCCCGCGACGACGACGCAGAGCACCATATGCAGTCAGTCCACCAACACCGAAGAGGAATACCGAAGACGGTTCAGGGACGACCGCGGCTGGTCCCAGGCAAAGTTGTCGAGTGCACCGTAGGGTGAGTTATCGCCACCCACCCCAAGGGTTCGATATTGGATTTTCGTAATCGGCGTGTCGGATACAAACCCGGCAAAGGCGACACCATTGGCCACCGAACTGAGAGTGAATTGCGTATCGGTCAGGCCAGTCCAAACATCAAACAAAACCTGCTCCGAGGGTCGGCTGCCATTGGCGTGCACAAGCATGAAGTCAGTACCAACTGAGTAAGTGCCTGCGGGCAGATTGGCCTCGATGTACCCGTGCGGGATTCCACTTACTTGCGCAGCTCCAAAACGATCGCCGACCAGATTGTCTCCGGTACCCCAATTCCGTCCTGGATTCGGGATGGAAGCTGATTCAATGTACAACTGCTTACCATAGCTGCCTGATGCGTCAACTCCGACGAATTGCACCCCGCTGAGAGTAACTCCGCTAGGAGTAAAGTACGACACAGCACCGCCGGCTGGCGCAATCCCTCCAAAGTCAATCAAGGTGGGTGATCCGGTAGCCGCGGCATTGTAAGCCGTCGGAGACATGTACGATGTTATCACGGCGAAAACTCCGCTGCCAAAATCTGCCAATGCCAGCAAGCCGACACTGGCCACCATCACTGCAATGAGTTTGGATCCTGTTTTCATCTTTCTGCCTCTCCCCTTTCCATTTGGTTTATTTGTTATGAGGTTAATTCGACCTCGAACTAAGCTGCTGCCTTCAAAAGCACACCTCCGATGCACCGGACGACAAACATATTGAGTAGGGGCAATTGGCGCATGCGATTTCAAGGCAGCGACCCAGCGTTTCTCCGATGCTGAGTGCACCAAAAACAGGCATTCTTGTCTGTCGTGCCAAACATGATTTTTTGTGGTGGAAAACAGGACAAGCCAGGATGCGACCATCAGTAGGGGGCTTCTGTGAAGCGCGCGTAGAGGATGTGACGAGACTTGGTTAGTTGGGCATTATTGCCGCCGAGACGGCGGCCGCTACAACGGTTTGCCGTGTGGCATTCCGCGCACAGCGAGCGCGGCCACAAAACGGAGAGATCAGTGGCGGACGAGAAGCCGCGCAATGAGCCAACCGGCCCTGTGAGCGCTGAAGTGGAATGAGTGGAAAAGGAACCGCCACACAAAGCAGATCTGCCAGTCTTTCTGATTCAACCAGCGGGTGGCGTACTGCACCAACTCAGCCGCGTCGCGTAGTTTCAGCTTGCGCTTGAGCCGTTCCCGGTAGGTTTCCACCGTCGACGCAGCCACGCTCAAGGATGCGGCGATGCGCTTCGTGCTGTAGCCCTGCCCAATCAACTCCAGCACTGTCGCTTCGCGATCGCTCAGGTCATCCGTGTGGGACCCGGCCGACAGAGCCCCCAGAACGTGCATGGCCAGTTCTGGCGAAGTGTAACGTTCGCCCCGGTGGACGGTGCGAATTGCTTGCAGCACGCAGTCACAGGCAGATTTCTTGTCCACATACGCGTGGGCACCGGCCTTGAAGGCCCCGGCAATGTGATGGGCGTCGTGGTAGTTGCTGAATACCACGATACGCAGCGCAGGGTGAGAGTCCCGCAGCCGTCGCAACATCTCCAAGCCGTGTCCATCGGGCAACGCCAGTTCGAGGACGACGATGTGCGGACAACTTTGCGTGACGGCCGGGGTGATGTCCTTCGCACAGGCAACCGCATCACAGACTCGCATGTCGGCCTGCTGGTTGATTAGGTCACCGAGATGATCCCGTACAATCGGATGATCGTCGACTACTAAGACCCGAATTGCTTCCATCGGCTACGCTCCCCCAGATAAGTTGGTGCGATTCATTGCAAGCATCACCCAAGACCCGTTGGCGAGGTATGTTTATCA